>JAYTFO010000400.1:0-6726 GCA_043734305.1 Acidobacteriota bacterium
GCGGAGATTCGCTCCATCACGGTCGATCCCACGCACCAGAGTGGTGGAGGCGGCAAGCGTCTGGTGAAGGCTCTACTTGCCCAGGCGGAGAAGCATCACGTCACCTGCGTGTGTCTGTTCACGCGCGTCCCAGATTTTTTTTCGCGCATGGGATTCACCGTCGCCGCACACCAGGACCTTCCCGATAAAATTCATAAAGATTGCTACAAATGTCCGCGGCTTCACCGCTGCGATGAAGTGGCGATGATTCGCGGTGAAGTGCCACGGTTTGCGATTCTCCCCCCGCCAACAAATTGGTTGAAGATTCAGACATGACAAGGGTGCGCCGAACTCCCGAAAAAATTCGCCTGCCGCGCGGATTCTTGTTTTCCGCGGTCACCGCAAACATCAAAGCCAGCGGACGTCCCGACCTTGCGCTCGCCGAAGCAGGCGCAGGCGCGACGGCTGCCGCTCTCTTTACAAAAAACCGAGTGGTCGCGGCTCCGCTGGAAGTTGGCCGCGCGTCTTTGCTGGCGACGGGCGGCAAGGTGAGAGCGTTGATCGTAAACTCCGGCAACGCAAACTGCGCCACGGGCGCGGAAGGCCGTCGGGCATGCGAGCAGATTTGCCGCGAGGCGGGAAAGTTGCTTGGAGTAAACGCCGCAGAAATTTTCCCATCATCTACCGGCATCATCGGAGAGCGCTTTCCTGCGAAAAAAATCATTGCGAGTTTGCCCGCGCTGATTTCAGGACGAGTGCCCAGCCAAGCCGGAGCACTTGCCTTTGCCCGTGCCATCATGACCACCGACACGCGGCTCAAGATTGCGTCGGCGCGCTTCAAAGCGGGGTCCGGTCAAGTCACGCTGCTCGGCATCGCCAAGGGTTCGGGCATGATTCATCCGCAACTGGCGACCATGCTGGTGTACTTGTTTACCGATGTTGTGGCCAGTCCGCGCGAGCTTCAGAGGCTTTTGCGAGATGCGTGCGACCCAACGCTGAATTCGATGTCGGTCGATGGCGACACGTCCACCAACGACACGGTGTTGTTGCTCGCCAGCGGCCAGAGCGGTTGTCGCGTGGGGGATGTACGCGTCAAGAAAAAATTTGCCGATGGCCTGCGAACAGTCTGCCAATCGCTGGCCGAGCAGATTGTCACCGATGGCGAGGGAGTGCAGCACGTAATCCGTTTGTTCATTGAGCAGGCTCGCAGCCGCGATGAGGCGATGCAGGTAGCGCGCGCGATCGCGCACTCCGCGCTCGTGAAGACGGCGTGGGCGGGGGCCGATCCGAACTGGGGACGCATCCTCGCGGCCGCGGGATATTCCGGAGTGGCCATCGATCCCGCCCGCGTAAAAATTTTCATTGCCGATCAGATGGTTTGCCGCAACGGCGTGGCCTGCTCGTTCCACGAAGGACGAGCACATCGCGCTCTTGCGAAATCCGTCTGCGACGTGCGCGTGCAGTTGGGCCGCGGTGCAAGCGCCGTACGATTTCTGACTACCGATCTGACGGCGGAGTACGTGCGGATCAACGCGGACTACTCGACGTAAGTTTCGGGAAGGGCACGGAAGAACTGAGCGCGCCGACGGCAGTTCTGTAGCGCCGGCATCCCGGCGGCGCATGTGGGGGCGAGGACGCCCCACGACAGCCGGCAAGATGCCGGCGCTACAAAATCGAACCGTCTGCATTGACTCCAGCGGGTTTCTGCGGTTGGATGGAAGTGCGTGGCTTCCGAGCCCTTTATTCCCGAGGTCCGTCCCAGACGAATTGACTGGTTGGACGCCGTCTTTCTGGTGTTCCTGGCCGGGCTCGCTTTGTTGCCCCCGCGTTGGGAGTGGCATAAGCAGGTCACGCTGCTGGCCATTGGAATTGTGCAGTTGTTCGAAGGGCAGTTGATCCGGCGCATCCCGGAACGCGGCGCGTACTACGTTGTTCTGCTGAAAATTCTGCTGGCCACGGTCCTGATCTATCACACCGGCGAGGTGGCGATCAACAGCAGTTACTATCCAATTTACTATCTGCCGATCGCAACCGCGGCCTTGTACTTTGGGCCGTGGATGACGCTGGCATGGACTACGGTCGCATCGGCGGCATATTGCTCTTACCTTTTCCCGGCGTTGGAGGAATACGACATCAGCGGCGCCGGCATGGCGCAACTCGGGCTGCGCATCATGTTTTTCTTTCTCGCGGCCATGCTGGTCAACCGATTCGCGCAGGAAAGCCGCCGTCAGACGCACCTCTACCAGGATCTTGCGGAACAGTTGGCGGAAACCAATCGGCGATTGCGACTCGCGCAGGCGGAAGCGCGCCGCTCGGAACGACTGGCCGCTCTGGGACAGCTGTCGGCAGGTTTGGCGCACGAGATTCGCAATCCCCTGGGCGTGATCAAAGGGTCCGCGGAAATGCTGACTCAGAAATTGCAGGGGGCTGACGAACTCTCGCGAGAGCTGGCGGGCTACATCTCGACCGAGGTCAATCGGCTGAGCGCTCTGGTTACACAGTTCCTGAACTTTGCGCGTCCGCTGCATGCGGACTTGCACGGCGCGAATCTGACGGCGCTGCTTGATCGCGTGCTGAAGAAAGTCGGCGAGCAATGGAAAGGCCAGCCTGTACAGGTGGAACGTGCCTATGCCAGCGGCTTGCCGCTGATTCCTCTTGACGAGAGCCTCAGCGAACAGGCCTTCATCAACCTGATACAGAACGCTCATGAAGCGATGGAGGAGCGCGGTGGCACTTTGCGAGTTGAAGTTGGGCCCGCCGTTCAGAACAATAAGAACGGAGTCGTGGTTCGTTTTACTGATACTGGCCCCGGCATCCCCGACAAGATCCGCGAAGAAATTTTCAATCCTTTTGTGACGACGAAGAAGACCGGCGTTGGATTGGGCTTGTCGATCGTGTCGAAGATTATCGACGGTCATCATGGGTCCATTCGAGTGGAGAACGGGTCGCTGGGCGGGGCTTCGTTCGTGATTTTCTTTCCGCTGGAAGAGACGGGTGAACCGCAGTTTGCGGTGGAGAATGCCGCGGGCGAGTGATTGGCCTTATGATTGGTTTTGGTTTTGGGTGGCGCAGCGCTTCAGCGCTGCGGTTATGCCCAGCATTGACTAGGGCTTCAGCCCCCGAGGTCGAGGTCTTGACCATTTTCACAACGTGTCTTGCATTAGAAACGCGGCCGTCGCGATGTGGTGCCGGCGGGCGTCCCTCAGCGGCTAAAGCCGTCGAGTCTTATGGTGGGATCGCAGCGGTGAACCGCTGCGCCACCCAAAAGCCTTCGGGAAAAGACACGGCCAAAGCCGTGCTCTCGCTCAGCGATTTGTCAGACCGTTGCTAGAACGAAAATATGCCAACCATCCTGATCATCGAAGACGAAGCCAAGATGCGCCGGCTGCTGGAACTCAACCTGGGCGAAGACGGCTTCAAGACCGTCTCGGCTGCCGATGCCGAGGCCGGCTTGAAACTGTTGTCTGCCGAGGCGGTGGATTTAGTCCTCACCGATCTCAAGCTGCCGGGCATGAGCGGACTGGAACTTCTGCAAGTTGTGAAACAGCAGAATGCCGCGTTGCCGGTGGTCGTCATGACCGCATTTGGATCGGTTGAAACCGCGGTCGATGCCATGAAGGCCGGAGCCAGTGACTATGTCCTGAAACCTTTTTCGCTGGCCGAGATGCGGATGGTGGTGCGGAAAGAGCTTGACGTTTCCCGTCTACGGGAAGAGAACCGCTCGCTGCGCCACGCGCTGGGGGAGAAGTACAGTCATCCGAATATCGTTGCGCGCAGTCCGAAGATGCAGGAAGTGCTGGCGATGGTCGAACGCGTGGCGCCAACAAATTCCACCGTTCTGCTGGGCGGGGAAAGCGGCGTGGGCAAGGATCTGATCGCGCGCGCGATCCATGAGAAATCCCGCCGCGCTTCCGGACCATTCATCAAGATCAACAGCACGGCCATCCCTGAGAATCTGCTGGAGAGCGAATTGTTCGGCTACGAAAAAGGCGCGTTCACGGGAGCGACGAGCAGCAAGCCGGGAAAATTTGAACTGGCCGACAAAGGCACATTGTTCCTCGACGAGATCGGCGACGTGCCCGCGGCCACGCAAGTGAAACTGTTGCGCGTGTTGCAGGAGCGCGAATTCGAACGCCTGGGCGGAACGCGCACTGTGAAAGTCGACGTGCGCCTGATCGCCGCCACCAACCGCGACCTGCGCGCCGCGCTGGAAGATGGAACATTTCGTGAAGACCTCTATTACCGCCTGAACGTAGTCCCGATCGACATCCCGCCGCTGCGCGAACACAAAGAAGATATCCCCGATCTGGTGAATTTGTTTCTCGGGAAGTTCGCCAGCGATTCGGGAAGGCACGCCACCACTCTTTCGCGCGAAGCGACCGACCTTCTCCTCACTCACTATTGGCCCGGCAACGTGCGTGAATTGCAAAACGTGATCGAGCGCGCCTGCGCGTTAGCGAAAACCAGCAAGCTCGAACTTGACGACATTCACCTTGATTCCCCAAGAAACCGTCCGGCATCCGCGGGGGATCGCTTTCTGCCCGACGGCATGACGCTCGATCAGTGGGAAGACGAAATGATCCGCGAAGCACTGAAGCGTGCGGGAGGAAACAAGTCACAGGCGGCGCGGCTGCTGGGACTATCGCGGAATGCGCTGCGGTATCGGTTGTCGAAGATTGGGATTGAGGACGAGAATGGTGCCGAGTAGCGAGGTCGCCCCCTGGTTGAAATCCACCGGCCCGGTGGATTCGGGCCACCAGCGGGCCGGGCGGTCCCGCAGAATGTCTCCGTAACTCACTGAAAATAATGGCTAACTCATCGCCCGAAGACTGGCCCTTCCGCTGCATTACCAAGCCCGTAGTTCTCCCGCAAGGGCGGAGGTCATTGTATGAAACTCAGACTGATAACAGGACTCGCCGGACTGCTGATCTTGATGGCGAGCGCAGCCAGTGCGCAGACGCAAACGGAACCGGCGCAGACCGACTCGGGTGTGGCGCGCATCAGTCTCACACGTGGCGATGTTTCCACGCAGCGCGGAGACTCGGGCGACTGGGCGACCGCAGCGCTCAACGCTCCCATCGTTGCTGGGGACCGTGTTTCCACCGCCGACCAGGCGCGTGCCGAAGTTCAGCTGGACCACGCCAACATTCTGCGCCTCGAAGAGCGCAGCCAGGCGAACGTCACCGCCTTGAGCCGCAAGCAAATTCAGATTCAACTCTCGCGCGGCATGGCCACCTACTCGGTGTTGAAAGAGGGCGAAGCGGACGTCGAGATCGACGCTCCTAATCTCTCGGTGCATCCTCGCCGCGACGATGGCAGATATCAGATCACCGTCATCTCAGACGATCAGGCCGTAGTGGTGGTTCGCAAAGGCGAAGCGGACATCTCCACGCCGAAAGGCAGCACGCGCGTGAAGAAAGGCCAGATGATCACGGTGCGCGGCTCCGGCGATAACACGCAATCTCAGATTGCCGAGGCTCCTTCGCGCGACGATTTCGATCGCTGGGCCAATGATCGCGACAACACCATTCGCAACGCGCAGTCCTGGTCGCGCACCAATCGTTACTACGTGGGATCGGAAGACCTGGATACCCACGGGCGCTGGACGAACGTTCCCGACTACGGCGACGTGTGGGTTCCCACGGCTGCCAGCGGTTGGGCGCCGTATCGCGATGGCCGCTGGGTTTGGGAACCGTATTGGGGATGGACCTGGGTTTCCAATGAATCGTGGGGATGGGCGCCGTATCACTACGGGCGCTGGTTCATGTATGGAAGTTCGTGGGCATGGTGGCCCGGTCAGTCCTACGGATATCGCAGCTATCGTCCGATCTGGGCGCCCGCTTATGTTTCGTTCTTCGGATTCGGTGGAGGCGGTTTTGGATTTGGCTTTGGTTTCGGCTCCGTCGGCTGGCTGCCCATCGGTCCGTGCGATGGTTTCTATCCCTGGTGGGGCGGATACCGGTCGCAGTTCAACACGGTGAACGTAACTAACATCACCAACGTCACGAACATTTACAACATCCACAACGGCGGCATTCCTCCGCTGCACGGTGGAAGGCAGTACTCCAACCTGCGGCTCGCAACGGAAAACGAACGCATGCGGCAGGCTGTTTCGACGGTTCCAGAGCGTGAGTTCGGACGTGGGCGGATTACGGCTCAGCCGGTATCGAGCGAAACGTTCCGTAAAGGCAAGATGGTAGCCGGGAATCTGCCGGTGGTTCCGAACCATGAAAGTCTGTTGGCTGGGGAACGTCGCGCCGCGCCTCCGGTCGTTGGTCGGAACGGTCAGCCCGAGCGTTTCTTCAGCACCAACCACAACCTTCCAGCCCGGCCGCAATCGTTCGATCGGGAAGCGGCGGAAGTTCACAATGCTATTCAGCGCGATGGGAAATTTGTCCCCATCGTCGGCAACCAGCGGAGCACGGCGGGCGAAACGAATCCTCGCTCGATCACGCAAGGCCACGCGGTTGAGAATCCTGGGATGACGGGGCTAACGAAACCGAGTGCCGGTGTGCCGGTGAACGGCTCGAACCAGAATGCGAACGTGGGATCGAACCCGAGCTCGAACCAGAATTCGAACCCGGGCGCGAACCAGACGTGGCGCCGCATGGGTACGCCTGTGCAGCAGCCCAACACGCCGGGCGTAGTGACTGGCAACTCGAACCCTGGCCAAAGCAGGCCGATGAATAGCGACAATTCGGACTGGAGACGAACTCCAACTTCCGGCGCGCCGCAGGGATCGACTGG
>JAYTFO010000401.1:0-9671 GCA_043734305.1 Acidobacteriota bacterium
GCCGCCGCTCTTCGTTCTCCCGCAGATTGCCCATGAACTGGGATTGCAGTTTCTGCGCGCAACCTTCTCCGCACACCGGCAACGCGCCTTCCTTAACGATCATCTCTTCGTCCCAGGGCGCCAGATGCATCACCGCAGCGTCCTGCTCGCCAAACGAAGACCACATCACCCACCATCGGTTATTGACGCCCTTGACCAACCCACAATTCGGCCCCGCACAACGAAAAAACGGATTAGGAGGGAAATCGGCCATAACAAAACCTGAGGGCACTATTGTATTCGAGGGAGCACCACCATTCCACACCTGCTTTTGGACCGTCTTATCTCATTCTAGAGACGCGCTTTGCCAAGTTTCCCGCCGGATGGGAAGGTAAGAATGCGAAGCGCCAAGATGCCAAGTGCGGATGGCTAAATGCCAAATGCTAAGTGCCAAGTGCTGACTGCTGCCCCCCTGCCCTACCTGTACAAAAGATACTTCTCCCGCATCGCCACAAATTCTCCCAGCCGCTCTTCCCAATCCTCCGAAATCCTTCGCGGATCCTGCCCCGCCAGCAGCGCGTCGTAGCTCGTCTGATTCAACAGCAGATCCTGCATCCGCTCGATCTTAAAGTCCGCGGGATAAAACTTGTGCAGCGCCGCCGCCAGCTCCATCCCCAACTCCGGCGCATCGAACGTGTTGCGATCCAGCAGCACGATGTTGACGCCCTCGCACATTTTTCCAGCGTGGTTGCTGGCAAAGGGAGTAAACGTCACCGGCACAAACCGCACGCTCGAAATCCCCCGCTGATTCAGATAAGCCGCCAGCTCTTTACCTTTGATCCAGGGCGCGCCCACAACTTCGAACGGCGTATCCGTACCGCGACCGACCGAAACATTCGTCCCTTCGATCAACCCCACTCCGGGATAAAGCGTAGCCTCCGTCAGACTCCGCAAGTTCGGCGACGGATTCACCCACTCCCGCCCCGTCGAATCGAACCAGTCGCCGCGTTGCCAACCCTGCATCGCGACCACTTCCAACCGCGCCCCAATCTTTCGTTCCGCGTTAAACATTTTTGCCAGCTCACCCAGTGTCATCCCCTGCCGCACTGGCATCGCAAAATAATTTGTGAAACTCTCGTGCCCTTCATCCGACACCGGCCCCTGCACAAACGATCCCGTAATCGGATTCGGACGGTCCAGCACAATCACATCAATCTCCGCCTTGGCCGCCGCTTCCAGAAAATATCCCACCGACGTTTCATAGGTATAAAACCGCGTGCCCGCATCCTGCAAGTCGATCACCACAGCATCCAGCTTCTTCAGATCCTCCACCGCCGGACGCCGCGCCGTATCGCTCGCCCCATACACGCTGAAAACATTTACGCCCGTCAAACTATCCTTCGTGTTTCCGACATCCGTCGTGTCCACCGTCCCCGTCACGCCATGCTCCGGACTAAAAATCGCGCCCAGCGAAATCCCCGGCGCGTGCGCCAGCACATCAATGGTGCGCCGCCCCTCCGAGTCCAGCCCCGTCTGATTCGTTAACAGCCCAATCTTTCGCGGAGCGCCTTCCTTCGCCGGCTTGAGCGCCGCAAAATTACTCTCTTCGAGCACATCGATCCCCGCCTTCACCGCTCCATTCCGTACCGATAGCTTGCGCGCCCCACTTTGCATTTCGTTGTAGCCCGTAGTCGTGGCCAGTCGCAGCATCTCAGCTCCGCCCGGATTCAATCCCAACTCCGCCGCCACCGCCGTCGCCACCTTCGTCCGCAGTGACACCGCACTTCCCTTCTCTCCCAGATGCACGGCATTCGTCATCAGCACAAGGTAAGTTCGAGTAGTCGGATCGATCCACAGCGACACGCCCGTAAAGCCCGTATGCCCAAACGATCCCACCGGCAACAACTCCCCGCGATTGGTAGAGAACGGAGAATCAATATCCCATCCAAACCCGCGCACCGCCGTTCCCGTCGCCGGCTGCTGCGGAGAAGTCATCTTCGCAATCGTCGCCGCCGTCAGCACTCCGTGCCCGCCGTCCAGCAACGCCTGCGCAAATTTCGCGATATCGTCCGCCGTCGAAAACACTCCCGCATGCCCCGCCACTCCGCCCATCCGCCGCGCCGTCGGATCATGCACCACCCCGCGCAACATGTGATGATTCTCATCCTCTTCCGTTGGCGCGGTGCGCGCAGCCCACGACGGCGGCGGCACAAACCGCGTCTCCTTCATCCCCAGCGGACTAAAAATATGTTTCGCGCAATACTCCTCCAGCGATTCTCCTGACAACTTTTCCACCAGCGCGCCCAGCACCACAAAATTAATGTCGCTATAGACGAACCGCGACCCCGGCGCCCGCTCCGGTGTCTCCGCCAACGCCATGCGATACGCCGCTTCCTTTCCGGCAAACGGTTTCGCTAGATCCAGATCCGGCGCCAGACCCGAATAATGAATCATCAACTGCCGCACCGTGATGTCCTGCTTCCCATTCTGCCCAAACTCGGGAAGATACTTTTCCACGGGATCGCTCATCCGAACCTTGCCGCGCTCCCACAACTGCATCACCGCCGTAGTCGTAGCAACCACCTTTGTCAAGGACGCAATATCAAACACGGTCGTGAGCGTCATCGCCTCATGCCGTGGCTCAAGCGCACGATTGCCAAACGCCTTGCGATACACCACGCGACCATCATGTCCAACAATCAGCACCGCCCCGGGAATCTGCTGCTGCGCGATCGCACCGTTCACAATGGAGTCAAGAACGCTGAGACGAGAATCGTTGGAAGCCCACGCGCACACAAGCGCGGAACACACCACCACGCAAAGCAGAAGAATTTTTGCAGGACGTTGCACGCTGCTGTGACTGTACACGACGCTCGCAAGACGCCTCAAGCAAATGGTGACGATCGCGCCTCTGTAGTAACTCGTCGTACTACCGGCGTTTGCCTCAACCCAGCGCCTTTGCTATAACCCCATCAGCCTTCCCACACGACTGTGACCACGCCTCCGAATCCGCCCCCCGGCTTCGCCTTCCTGTTGCGCAACTCCAGCGCGCAGGACGAAACATTTCGCGACGCCTTCGCGATCCTGGAAAAGGCCATTGCCGCACGCGCCTTCCCAGGCTGCGCCCTCGCCGTAACTCTGCGTGGAGAACTCATCGCCCACCACGCTCTCGGCCGATTCACCTACGATCCAGCTTCGCCCGCAGTCACGATCGCCAGCATCTTCGATCTCGCATCGGTCACGAAAGCAATCGCCACCACCACCATGGCGATGATCCTTTACGAACGCGGACTACTCGACCTCGAAGCTCCCGTCACCGCCATCCTCCCAGAATTCTTGACGAACGACGATGCCCCGCGCCGCCGGGACGTTACGCTGCGCATGCTGCTAGCCCACTCCTCCGGCCTGCCCGCCTATGAAAAACTTTTCTTGCGAACCAAGACCCGCGACGAACTATTAGCCGCGGCTCTCACCACCGCCCTCGCCGCCGATCCCGGCACAAGAGCCGAATACAGCGACATCGGCTTCATCATCCTGGGAATCGCACTAGAACGCCTCGCCGACGAACCTCTCGACACCTTCTGCCAACGCGAAATCTTCGGGCCGCTAGGAATGGCGAACACGGCGTTTAATCCACCCAAGAGTTGGAAAGAGAAAATAGTCCCCACCGCCAACGAAGAGCGTGGAGCAGTCAAGTGTGGCGCGGGCACCCCCGCCCGCGTACCGTCGCCCCCAGCCGCAAACTCCACAGGAAATGACTTCCGCGCCAGAATCATCCAAGCCGAAGTCCAGGACGAAAACGCCAGCATCCTCGGCGGCATAGCCGGACACGCCGGCCTCTTCGCCCCCGCCGAAGACGTAGCCCGCTTCGCCCATGCCCTCCTCAGCGCTGGACGCCCCATCCTCCGCCCCGAAACCGTAGACCTCTTCACGCGCCGTGAGAGCGGCCCCGAAGGCACATCCCGAGCTCTCGGCTGGGACACACCATCGTCTCCCTCGCAATCCGGAAAATACTTCGGCCCTCGCTCCTTGGGCCACCTCGGATATACCGGCACGTCTCTGTGGATCGACCCCGACCGCCAACTCTCCATCACCTTACTAACCAACCGCACCTGGCCCGATTGCCAGATCCAGGCCATCAAACAGGTCCGTCCAGGCTTTCACGACGCCGTAATTGAAGCCCTCGCCGTCCGAGGTGAGAGCAAAAAATAAAATCACGTAGTTGTCCAATGTTGTCGTCCGCGATCCAAGGGTAGTCCCGGCGCCTCGGGGCAGTCGGGAGGGCCGCCTTCGGGACAGTCAGCAACATGCCGGCGCCACGCTTTGGTTTAGAATATCCGGTTACATTGTATTGATCTGAACTCATCTGGAGGACCCTAATGAAACTTACCCCTGGCAAACTGAAGGGGCTGAAAGCTGTCTCGAACGAGCGCGGCGTGATTGCCGCCGCCGCCATGGACCAGCGCGGTTCGCTGCAGAAATCGCTCGCCAAAGAAAAGGGCGGCGATGTCAGCGACGCGATGATGGAAGAATTCAAGTCGCTCGTCACCGAAGTTCTCACGCCGCACGCGACCGCGATTCTGCTCGATCCGGAATGGGGACTGCCCGCGTCCAAGCGCCGCGCGAAGAATGCCGGCCTGCTGCTCGCCTATGAAAAGACCGGCTACGACAAAACCGGCCCCGGCCGGTTGGGCGATCTGCTCGACTTGTGGTCGGCGCGCCGACTGAAAGAAGCGGGCGCGGATTGCGTCAAGATTCTGCTCTACTACACGCCGTTCGATCCGAAGAACGTTAATGATGCGAAGCATGCCTGGGTGGAGCGCATTGGCGACGAGTGCCGCGCCAACGATATTCCTTACTTCCTGGAATTTATAGGCTACGAAGAAGGCGCGGACGAAAAGGGACTCGATTACGCGAAAAAGAAGCCGCAGATCGTCACCGAAAGCATGAAGGAATTCAGCAAAGACCGCTACGGCGTGGACGTACTGAAGGTCGAAGTGCCGGTGAACATGAAGTATGTGGAAGGCACGAAGTCCTTCGGCGGGCAGAAAGCCTACAGCAAGGCCGAGGCAATCGACCTGTTCCACAGGGCGGCCAACGTCGCGACCAAACCGTTCATCTATCTCTCGGCAGGCGTGAGCAACGCGGAGTTCAGTGAAACTCTGGAGCTGGCGGGCGAATCGGGCGTGAAGTTCAACGGAGTGCTCTGCGGACGTGCAACCTGGAAAGACGGCATCGCAGTGTACGCCAAGCAGGGCCCAGCCGCCTTCCGTACCTGGCTCGAGACGGAGGGACTGAAAAACATCAACAACGTAAACGACAAACTGAAGGCTGCGACTTCGTGGCACTCGATTTACGAGGTGTAGCCTCACTGGCGAGTGTGCAAGACGAGTGGAGAAGTTAGAAGTCAGATTGCGGAAGTTGGCGGGCCTTCGGACCCGCCTTTCTTCTTGAATCTAGCCTGAGACGCGGCAAGCCGCGTCTCTACATATTTTTCGCAGGATCTTATGTCGAGTCACAAGACCGCTCTCATCACTGGCGCCTCGTTCGGCATCGGCTTTGAACTAGCCCGCATCTTCGCGCGTGAAGGCTACAATCTCGTTCTGGTAGCGCGCACGGCGGACAAACTTCGGCAACTCGCCTCCGAATTGGAAAAAGCACATGGGACGCGTTCACTGATTCTGGCCAGCGATCTATCTGCGCCGGGTGCGGCGGCTTATGTACACGATCAAACCACTCGGGCCGAAATTAACGTCGACGTCCTCGTCAATAACGCAGGGTTTGGGCAGTTCGGGCTCTTCGCGGAGAACGATCTCGAAGAATGCCTGCAACAGATCCAACTGAACATTACAACTCTTACTCACCTGACTCGACTGTATCTTCCTGAGATGCTGGAGCGAAAGCGCGGACGCATTCTGAATGTGGCGTCCACTGCGGCGTTTCAGCCGGGGCCGCTGATGGCCGTGTACTACGCCACCAAGGCTTACGTGCTGCATTTTTCGGAAGCAATTGCCAACGAACTGAAGGGGACCGGCTTGACGGTGACTTGCCTGTGTCCGGGAGTGACCACGACCGAGTTTCACAAGCGCGCCAATATGATGGGTTCGCGGCTGCTCCAGTTCGGCTCCATGGACGCGCGCACCGTCGCGGAAGCGGGATATCGTGGACTGATGGACGGCAAACCCGTCGTGATTGCGGGATTCAAGAACTGGCTGGTGGCGCAGACCGTGCGCTTCTCACCGCGGTGGATGGTGACGGCGGTGGCGCGGAGGTTGCAGGACGTCAGGAAAAACGGTGGTTAGTGATTAGTGGTTAGTGCCGGGACTTGCGGCATCGCTAAAGCCCGAAAGGGCTTCTAATCACTAACCACTAATCACCAACCACTAATTCATTTTCCAAGCGACTGTTGCACCTTACTGTGGTGCCGGCCATAGAAAAAGTAAAACACCAACCCAATCGCCAGCCAGACGATCAGCCGCAACCAATTCGTCCAACCGAGGCCGTAGATCATCGCGCCGCAGATGACAACGCCTGCCGTCGAGACAAACGGCACTGCTGGCACTTTGAACGCTCTCTCCAGGTCCGGGCGCCGGCGGCGCAGGATCCAGACTCCGATGCAGACCAGAATGAACGCGAACAGCGTTCCGATGCTGGTCATTTCACCCACGACGTCTTCCGGAAGAAACCCCGCGAATAACCCCGTAAATACAAAGAAGAGCATGTTGGACTTATAGGGTGTGCGAAAACGGGGATGGATTTCAGAAAAGACCTTAGGCACCAGGCCGTCGTGGCTCATCGAATAGAAGACCCTGGACTGACCGAGCAACATCACAAGTATCACCGAAGAAAACCCAGCCAATATCGCGACGGTAACTGATTTCGAAAGCCACTCGTATCCGTGCATGTATTTTGTGATCGCAAAAGCAACGGATGCCTCTCGACCGGCGGAGCGGAAGTCCTCAACGGTCGCTACACCGCTTAAGACGTACGCGAACAGCACGTACAGAACGGTGCAGATCACCAGAGAACCCAGGATACCGATCGGCATGTCGCGCTTCGGGTTTTTCGCTTCCTGGGCCGCCGTAGAAACGGCGTCAAAACCTATGTATGCGAAGAAGACAACTCCGGCAGCGCCCAAGATCCCCAATATTCCGCCGTAGTTGTGCGCGATTCCCTGCGGAGTCACATAAATCGTCGGCGCAGGAATCAGCGGCGTGTGATTGGCCGGATTAATGAAACCCCAACCGACGCTGATCACGATGATGACGATGGTCACTTTGAGGATCACAATGAAGCCATTGACCATGGCAGACTCTTTGGTGCCTTTGATCAGAAGGGCGGACAGCAGAAGCAGGATGAACAGTGCTGGGATATTGATGATTCCCCGCTCTCCTGTCCCCACCATTCTCTCGAGAGGGGAGTGACTCCATTGATAAGGAATCCGCATGCCGAACCAATCGAGCACGCGATTGAAGTACTCGCTCCAGGCGATGGAGACGGTAGCTGCTCCCACTGCGTACTCTAGGCAAAGGTCCCAGCCGATAATCCAGGCGACCAACTCTCCCATGGTGGCGTAGGAGTAGGTATAGGCGCTCCCCGCAACCGGGATCATGGAAGCGAACTCGGCGTAACAGAGTCCCGCAAATGCGCAACCGACTCCTGCGACGATAAATGCGAGCGTCACCGACGGCCCGGAGCGATCGGCAATAGCGGCGGCGGTCCTCACGAACAGGCCGGCGCCGATGATCGCGCCGATACCGAGCATGATGAGATTGACAGGGCCGAGCGTGCGCTTCAGGCTATGCTCGCCCGTCTCCTGCGACTCCTGCATCAGGGTATTGATCGGCTTGGTTGCCGTCAGATTAGTCATGAAGACGCTCTCCTCAATTGGACATTGATTGCGCTGCGGCCGGCGGTTTCGGCCCCGAATTCCACAGAAAATATACCGGGATCCCCAACAGTACGATGCACAGTCCGGGCCACGTGTATTGCGGTTTGTAGCGTAACAGCACAACATCGATAAACAAAGCCATCACAATATATATCGCAGGCAGCACCGGATACCCGACAGCTTTGTACGGGCGCTCGGCCTCGGGATGCGTTCTCCGCAAAACAAACAGCCCGATGATGGTCAAAATGTAGAACACCAGCACGGCGAAAATAATGTAGTCGAGAAGCTGGCCGTAACTGCCCGAAACGCACAGGATGCAGGTCCACACCATCGACACCATCAGCGAAACCGCGGGCGTCTTGTACTTAGGATGCAGGCGGGCGACGCTACGGAAGAAAAGGCCGTCCTTGGCCATGGCGTAATAAACGCGCGCGCCGGAGAGGATCAATCCATTGCAGCAACCGAAGCCGGAGATCATGATGGCAATGGCCATCATCGCGCCGCCGGCGGCGCCGAACATCTGCGTCATGGTTGCGGTACCGACACGATCTTCGGCGGCATACTGAATGCCGCGCTGGATCAGCGTGGTCCCATCGGGACTGCCCCAGAGCGGAAGGGCAGCCAGATAAATAAAGTTGCAGGCGATGTAGAGTGCAATCACAACGCCGGTTCCCAACGCCAGCGAGAGCGGCAGGTTGCGGCTGGGATTCTTTACTTCGCCGGCGGTGAAGGTTACGTTGTTCCAGGCGTCGGCGGAAAAGAGCGAACCAACTTGTGCGATCGCGAGGACAGTCAGCGTGGAGACGAGGACTCCACCGCCCGCATCATGCAACGTTCCGAGTCCGGCATTCTTCCAGAAGTTCGCGCCAAAGTTCGCGGCGATCGCTTGCGCGTTGCGGCCGAGTAGAACGCCGAAGATCACCAGTCCGAGCAGCGCGGAAACTTTAGCGGCGGTAAAAACATTCTGGATGAGCGCGCCGGTTTTGATCCCAAAAATATTGATGACCGAGAGAAGCACGACGATCAGGATCGCAACCAGGTTCTGCGTGTTGAGGCCGACGTCCATGCCGCCGAGGACCATTGGGCCGATGGTGAACTTTGGCACTGTCCAGAAATGCAGAATCCAAATTTTGGAGGAAATCGCCGGCCAGAAAATTCCAAGAAATTTGCCGAAAGCCACGCCCACTGCGGCAATTGTCCCAGTCTGAATTACGAGGAATAAGGTCCAGCCGTAGAGGAATCCCCAGAGTGGGCCGAGTGACTCGCGCAAATAAACGTACTGACCGCCGGCGCGGGGCATCATGGCGGCAAGTTCGCCATAGCTGAGGGCGCCGACAATCGTCAGAAAACCGGTGACCAGCCAGGCGCCGATCAGCAGCGCGGGCGAACTGACTTCGCGCGAAATTTCGGCGGAAACAATAAAGATGCCGGAGCCGATCATCGAACCCATCACCAGCATGGTGGCGCTGGTCAGGCCAAGGCCCTGGACGAGTTCCTTATCCTGATGGGTGTGGATGGCCCAGTCGTCGGCACGCGTTGCGGGGGATGTCTGTTTAATGTCAGTACTCACGAAGCTCCCATTTCAGGTCTCAGGTGTTAGGTGTTAGGTCTCAGGTTCCGATGATTGGCCCTTCCTGAGACCTGAGACCTAAGACCTGACACCTTATCTTGCAAGTCAATGAATTTACCTCAGAACTTCAAAAAATGCCTCTGCTGATTTGCGAGGGGCTGGTAACAAGTCGGATATCACGGCCACGCTGTCGGCACCGGCTTCGATCACGGAACGGGCATTGGCGCGGGT
>JAYTFO010000402.1:0-7344 GCA_043734305.1 Acidobacteriota bacterium
AATTCGGAGTACGCATATCTGTGGATTATGGCACTGTGATTGTCAAAGTGTCAAATGCTTCTTGTGGCATGCTGTGGCATGCTCAACGAGCGGCGAATCTCTTCGTTAATTGCGGACAGTCTTTGCTGTCTGCCTCCGGTTCGCCGACATGCTGATAGACAGCAAGACTGTCTGCCCTACGCACGGCAAGCTCTCAAAACAGTTGAGCACCCAGGCTCAACTGCCAGGCTGGATGCAGCCAATCTAAGAATTGGCCGGCTCGGGTCTTGGAGGGCCAACTCCAGCGCGCTTGAGTGCTAACGCGTCGAAAACTTCGCCGAATGCGGGGACACTCTGGCGTAGCTTCTCGAAATCGTGCCTTGAAATGAGCAGGACGTTCATGGCGGTGCTGGCCTTGATAGTGGCATTCCGGGCTTGGTCGGAAAGCACGGCCATCTCGCCGAAGGAATCGCCAGCCCGCAAAGTAGCCAGGTGCTGCTGCACTTTGCCTTGCTCCCGGAACACCTCACATTCTCCCTTTTGAATGACGTACACGTTGTCTCCAAGGTCGCCTTGACTGAAAACAATATTCAATAAGCGTTGGATCGTTTAAGGACCAAGCGATTTGTGTTGCCGATCCACAGACGCCCAAACGAGTTCACGAAAAGGATGTTGAGACACCTGGGGACCCCATCGCGCTCGCAAAAACCTCGAGCATCCGTGACGATAGCGCGCCTTCGGGCAATAAACGGATGCGTTACTCCGCCTTTGCCAACGGATTGCGTGATAGGCATGTGCTGTCCGGTTGGGTCGTAGCAGATCGTACGCAACGGTGTCCGGTCCGGTGAGATGCGTCTCCCCGAGCCGGCGAGGAGTGGGTGTAGAGGGTTAACTTCGTCATCGCAGGGTTTCTCGGAGGCCGTTACTTTACATCCCGGCGATTCTTGAGGTGGTCGCGGATTTCTTTAAGAGAACCTTCAAATATTTTCTGTTGAGCGGACTTCGGACTTCCCGCAGAGGTAGGCGGAAAAAGTGCCAGAGCTTTCTCCTCGCTCTCTAACGCGTGCGCATAGTCGCCGATTCCAGCATAGGCCTGGGCCAGAACATGCAGACTGGACTCATCGGTACCTCCGCGCGCGGCCTTCAAAGCATATGGCAGAGCGCTGGCGGGATTTCGGAGGTCGGCAGGATCTACGGTCACGGCCAGCCAGGCGTAATTGTACTCCTGGTCGCGCGTTGCATCGGGCCGGTCCGCCAACTGTTTCGCCAGGGCGAGTCCGCGTTGTGTCTGCCGCCGCGCCTCTTCCTTCTGCCCCATGGCGAACAGAGTGCTTGATATCCAAGTCAGAGTCTCCGACAGGCGCTGGTGCGCGGATATGTTGTCGGGATCGGCCTGGCATTCCATCTCGAGTAACTCGGCAGCTCTTCGAAAGCACTTTAACGCCTGGGGCATCTCCTTCATCCGGTTAAAGTAAAACATACCGAGGTTGACCTGCGTCACCATCGTGTTATTTCGCGCCTTCTCGTTGTTAGGATCGGCTTTCAGAGCGGCCTCGTCGATCTCCGTCGCCCGGCGATAACTCTCTATTGCAGCCTTCGTGTCCCCGAAGTCTTGTTCCATGTCGGCTAGCCTGTTCAGTAGTACAGAAATCAGATCGCTGGCGTTTTGATTGTGTGGATCGGCGCGGGCCAGATCCTCGGCGATTTGAAGCGCTTGCTTGTATTGCCCCAGTGCTCGAATGTCCCGGCTACGCGCTTGATGGTCTGCGATCTTTATCATGAGGATCGTTTTCGCGCGGACAACTCGTCCCGCTAACACGTCGGTCGGCGGAGGGTTCGGCAGTATGTTTAGCGCCCGCTCATAAAAGGCGAGGGCTTCCTGTGTCCGCCCCAAGTTCATCGCAGGCCCTCCTCCGAGAATTTCGCCCTGGGTTTCACTAGCGTGCGAGATAGCTAGCTTCGCCTCCACGCTTTGGGGTTGGAGGACCAAGAGCTGTTCGTAGAGCCTCAGCGCCGCAGAGGAATGTTCCAGGCCTTCGGCCGCCTTGCCGTGAGAGGGAAGAACGCCTGCGAGCTGGAGATGAGTCCGGGCGAGAATCTGCTTCGACTTCACGTCGCTCGGGTTCTTCGAAGAGAGTGAGCTTGCAATCGCAAGCGCTTTGCGGTAACTTTCGATCGCTTTCACGGGATGCCCCAGATTGGCGCCGTAAGGATCCCCTTCTACGTCGCCGATCTTCAGGTAGCCATTTGCCACCTCTTGCTGCAACGACGGATCGCCATGCGATTCGCTCATCAAGCGATCCAGGTATTCGGTGCCGGTCCTCGCGATGAGCGATCGGGCAGGCGTGGATCCCGCAAGGTTCTCAATCGAATCGTGGACATCGAAGAGAAAGGTCGTTGCCAGCTTTCGCACGTCCTGAAATCTGCTTTCAGCCAGGGTCCGCTCAGCTCGGGCGGCCCTTGCCTCAATCAGGGTGGTCACCATGCCAGCCAGGAGAGCGACCACGGCTATCGCGGCCGCGATGACTGGGGCTTGGTGACGCCGGACGAATTTTCCAGTTCGGTAATGGACAGAGTCTTGGTGAGCCACCACGGGCAAGCTTTCAAGATGACGCCGAACATCCTCCGAGAACTGCTCCACTGACGCATAGCGGCGCTGAGGCTCTTTGCGCAAAGCCATCAGAAGAATATTGTCCAGATCGCCCTTAAACAGGCGTTGTAATTTCTCGGGGAGAGATGACCGCTTGCGGCTTAACTCTTCAAGCGTTGCCGCCTGCGGTTGCGAGCTCTTATCCGCCGTCGAAATCGCCGTGCTGGGCTTCTCGGGTTGGTCCTCGCATATGGCGCGGGATAGTTCATGAGGCGAACTGCTCTTCGGACGGTATGGACGTTGCCCGGTGAGCAGCTCATAAAGGATCACGCCCAGTGAATAAACATCGCTGGCCGTCGTGATTGGTTCGCCGCGTATCTGCTCCGGGCTCGCGTACGGGGGCGACATGACTCGCATGTCCGGGCTGGTGGCATCCCCCAGAGTCATCAGTAGCTCGGGCTTCAGGATCTTCGCAATTCCGAAGTCCAGAAGCTTCGGAATCCCGCCGGGAGTTACCAGAATATTAGATGGTTTCAGATCCCGATGCACAATCAGGTTCTGATGCACATACTGGACGGCGGAGCACACTACCCGGAACAGGGAAAGACGCTCCGGGATTGAGAGCGTGTGGCTGTCGCAATACCGGTCCAGCGGAGTGCCTTCAATGTAATCCATTACAAAGTAAGGTTCTCCGGAAGGCGTGGAACCGCCGTCTAATAACGTTGCGATGTTTGGATGATTCAACGTCGCGAGGATCTGGCGTTCATGCCGGAATCGCCGCAGTATTTCCTGTGCGTCAATCCCGGCGCGCAAGACCTTTAAGGCAACCCGCTTTTTGAACTGATCGTCCGCCCGGCCGGCAAGATACACCGTCCCCATGCCGCCCCGGCCAATCTCGCGTATGATTTGGTAAGGTCCAAATCGCTGTCCCGGCAAATCGTCCGCGGGTGGCGTAACTTGAACCGTTTCCTGCGTGACCTGAATGTCAGGGACTGCAGGAGGATCTTCTTCGGGAGTCCTGGGCGCCACAACGGTTCTCCGCCAACAGTGAACTTCTTATTGTACAGGACGGGAGTAGGCGAATTTCTTAGTTGAGCGCAGTTTGTCGGTTCTGGAAATCGTGCCTAGAATGCACCCGCAAGACGGGCCTACCCGGCGCAGCTTAACCGTGGGCACTCGCGCCCAAAGCAGCCCGGTCGTATCAGGCGCGGTGCCGCTGGAACCTGCGGAAGCCGAACAGCGCGGCCGCACCGAGCCCGAGTGTCGCGAGTGTACTTGGTTCAGGAACCGTTGGCGCTAAGGAGATGTTGATCTGGGCAATCTGATAGCCAGGCTGCGTAAAGTCAGCGTTCTGGAAAGTGTAGGTGTTTCCCAAAAAAACGGTGCTCCCGGTCAGGATTGGTCCATTCGGTATGTAGTCGGGATGCTTATGGATATTCGAACCAGCCGGATCCGGGTGGGTACCGGTGCCGGCAACGGTTTGACCGAAGAAGGCAGTATCGGAATGGCTTTCGGTATTCGCTTCAGTACCGGCGTCGAGGATGTCGGAACCAAAAACCGTGATTGTCTTCGCGCCCAGGAAGTTTCCGCTGCTATCGAACAGTTGCAGCGGATGCGCTGAGTCGGTCCCGGCGTCGTTACTGGGCACCATCATCACCAAATAACTCAGGAATCTATTTTTTGGATCCGTCGGATCGATGTTAAAGGTTTGTGAAATAGTTTGACCGGGAGCGGTTGGGTTGCCAATGGAGGCTTCCGGACCGTGGTTCGGATATTGAGGGAATGACTGAAACTGGCACGTTCCACCGGGATAAGGGCAGCCGTCAGCCGGCGGCAACGTGTTGTTCGGATCGCCGACCAGACCATCTTCGGCAATGTGGCGAACACCTTCGGACGCCGGGTTGGCCTACCGCAAAGGTCTGATAGTTACCATCATGCAGGCCAACCCATGGGCGCATGATCCATGTGCCATGCAGCGGTGCGAGATTTGTAAAGCTGATTTGGATGGTTGCACCCTGCGATCCAACCGCGAGCAAGGCGCCTAGTGCGAAGATCATTATTATCGATTTCATGTTTATCGCCTCCCAATGGAAAAATCAGTTTGCTATCTTCTGAATGATAATGCGCCACCTCTTCGGTTGCAAGCTTCTGTTCGTCGTCCACTTTTGTCCCGCGAAATAGAATATAGCGACAGCTAAAGCGTGTCCCACATCAGAGAGACGGAGGGTCAACGCCGGCGCGCTTGATAGCTATAGCTTAGCTAGCTACTTTCCGTCGCAGAATAGGTGTTTCTGAGCGGCAGCCGCCCTTCCCAGAGCTTTCGTAGCGATGTGACGGTGGTGCTTTCGGGGCGGCGCTCCCGCAGGAGCGAGGCCCGGCATCGGATCTATGTCCGGGCCGCCAGGACATTGCCCATACTGATCAACGTGTCGGCTATCACTCCGAGTCCCACCCAGCGCTTGATCCCTTCGATCCCGCGATAAAGGCAGCGAGTCAAACCATGACGCCGTTTCAACACGCTGATGCGGCCCTCGCAACCCGTGCGCCAGCGCTGCGCTTTCTTGAACCAGCGGCTGTGTTCTTTCTTTTTCCGTTCGGCACTCTTGGTATTGCGATTCGGCACCGCCACCCACTTCACGCCCTTCTCCTCGACGGCTTCTTCCTGTGCCCGCGAATAATAGCCCGCGTCCGCCGTCACCAGTCGAGGCACTCGACCAAGCACGCGCTCGTGTGTCTCCACCGCTCCTAACAAAAGGTCGCGGTCGCTCGGGCGCTGGTCGAACACGTCGTAGTGCGTGACGATCTGGTTCTCGGTTTCCTGCACCTGCACCAGCTTTCCGAATTCGGTCGGCTTGCTGGCTTTGCCCTTGCCAATGATCTCGCTGTGCGGCTCAAACAAGCTCACGATCTTGCCCGGCAATTGCGTGATTCCATCGAAGATCCGCGCCTTGGCCTGCTTCACCACCTGCTGCACACGGCCCGCCATCTCCGTCAAATGTTCGCACAACCCGCGCACCCCCTTCTTCTTTTTCGCCGACATCTCTTCTACTTCCGCGATGACGCGTTTGGTGTCGTTAAGAATCTGCCGCGAGTAACGCAATAGCTCCTTATATTGTTTCTTGCGCTTGGCTTCTCCTTCCGGTCCCTTGTGCCGGCTCGCAGTCGCAATCGCGATCACGCGCTGGCTGACACTGCGCGTGCGATTCCGCACCTTGCGCTTCAGCTTGCCTGCTTTTGTTTCGATCTTTTTCATCGTGCGCGTCAGCACGCGCGCCCCATCGCCCAGCAGACTCGAATCGGTGGGGTAGTGAATGTTGGTTTCCACCACCGTTGTATCCACGCGTAGCTTGCGCCCTTGGATCACACCTTCTTGCTGCGCGATTTCCACCAGACGCCGATGCAGTTCCGCGATCACTTCGCCGCCCAGTGCCTGCGCGATGCGCGCCAGCGTCTTGGCATCCGGGACCTTGCCCATCCCGATGCGCGTGAAGTCGCGGTAGGCCAGATTCATCCGCACTTCCCGCTCCAGCACGTCGAAGCTCCAGTTGCGCACATGCTTAAGCAGCAGCAGACGCAGCGCGATCTCGGCGGGTGTCTGTGACCGGCCCTTGGTCGCGCTGTGCTGGTGCCGTTCGCCCTGTGCTTGGTACACCCGGTCGATGAGTTCTTCGTCCTCGAGCAACCGGTCGGCTTGGACCATCCACGGCTCCCACAGCGCCCGCACATCTTCGTCGATCATGCCTTCCCACAGCACTCGTTGTCCTTGCTTGCGTCGTGTCATGCCCTATTGTGAAGGCACTCCGAAACAAGATCAATAGTAAATGTTCTAGCACTGACTCGGTGACCCGATTCTTCACCTGTCAGGCTTCGAGGGACCTATTTTGCGACGGAAAGTAGCTAACTCGTTAAAAGCTTCGCCGAAAGCAGGGACGCTCTGGCGCAGCTTTTCGAAATCGCGCCTCGAGATGAGGAGCACGTTCATGGCGGTGCTCGCCTGGATAGTGGCATTCCGGGCTTGGTCGGAAAGGACAGCCATCTCGCCGAAGAAATCGCCCGCCCGCAAAGTAGCCAGGTGCTGCTGCACTCCGTCCTGCTCTCGGAACACCTTACATTCTCCCTTTTGAATCACGTACACGTTGTCTCCAAGGTCGCCTTGTGTGAAAACGATATCGCCGGACTCGAAATGCTGATTTTTGATACCGGATTCGAGGGTGATTTTGGTTTGAGCGAGATCCGGCGGAGTCAATAACCGGAGGAACCAGTGCATGGAGATGCGGAGCTTGCGGTCTAGCCCGGTGTTTCGGCCATTTTGGCGCGGGTCCAGGAGAGCACAGCGGAGTCATTCCACGAGACCGAACGAGCCCGGCCCAGGCACGGCCGATGTCGCATTCGTAGTGATATTGGTAATGGCTGCAGCAGTGTCGAAGTATACGGTGACCATCCCGGATTGAAGTCCCGTTGAAACCACCGAAATTCAGCGTGGTCGCCCAGCGTTGCTGATGGTGCCGTTGAGCGTTACCGGAGACCCGGAAGGGGTGCATGGAAAATTGCTCACAGTCGGCGCGCATCGTACCAGTCCGAACGAATCAAAACCAGGTGTTGCGAAATTGACTGTAAACGAGTTCACGAGTATCGAAGCCGAGGTGTTTGCGAGCGAAAATGTGAACAGAGTATCGCCTTGACGGTTAGCGTTACTCCCCGGCTTATTACAACTTGCCGTCACACCATTAAAAGTCACGCCTGCGGAAGGCGCAAGGCACGCGGCAAGCGCAAGG
>JAYTFO010000403.1:0-8390 GCA_043734305.1 Acidobacteriota bacterium
GGCGGCGATGGGCATGGCACACTGCGCGTCGAGCTGAACGTGAACGTGATAGACGCGCTTGCCTTCACTCACCGCCCGGTCGATGGCTACTTGTTCATATTCCGACCAGTGCGCCATCGCGACCGCGCGCTTGCCGGGCTTTTTTTCGGGCTCGCTGGACGTAGACGGAACCGGATGTGCGAGCCCAGAGATCTCGGCGCGCAAGGGTTCGGTGGCCGGAAGTTTTTTCTTGCGGCGGTAGGCTTCCAGGAGTGCCGCAAAGACATCGGCGGCGCGCAGCGCAACGTCCGGTACGAGCGGCGTTGCCGCCGGATTTTCGAGCGCCAGCACATCTTCGAATTCGTGGGCCAGTTCGCTGAGTTCGGTGAAACCGCAGGCGGCAGCGTCCCCCTTGAGCGTGTGGACGGTGCGCCGCAGGCCGCGCATGGTTTCCGAGTCGCCGGGCGACTTCTCGAGCAGCAGGGCCTGCTCGTTCAGAGTTTGCACCAGTTCCCCGGCGCTCTCGAAGAACAGATCGCGCAACTCAGACATCCGGTCGTCGGGGGGCAACTTCACCCGGTCACCTCGATGCGCTGGTAGGCGGTTCCGCTATTGTGGTGTAACATCTGGAACTTTTCACTCAGGCCGCGAAGGGTTTCGGCATGGCCGACAAACAGATATCCGTGCGGGTTGAGGCACCGATAAAATTTTTCGACCAGGCGTTTCTGTTCCGCTTCGTCGAAGTACATCATGACGTTGCGGCAGAAGATCATGTCGTTGCGCTGGGGCAAATATTCGGTCTTGAGGTTATGGAAATCGAAATGGATTAAATCCTTGAGCCCCTTCTTGACGACGTAGCGGTCTCCCACCTTGTCGAAGTAGCGCAAGCGGCAGCCGTAGTCGACGGTCGACATCTGGTGTTCGTTGTAGAAGCCCTCCTGGGCCGCACGCAGGACGGAATAGCTGATGTCGCTGGCCAGAATCTCAAGACGCCAGGGCGCGGGAATCAGAGGCTTGGGGAAGTTGTTGTCATGAGAGGCGGGTTTGCGCAACTGCTGGTAGGCAAGCGCGTCCGCGATCATCATGGCCAGGGTGTAGGGCTCCTGTCCGGTGGAGCATCCCGCGCTCCACAGGCGCAGATTGAAATCGCGACGTTCCTGCTTGCGGGCCAGAAGGTCTTCGAGCGCGTCGCGCTGGAAGAGTTCGAGTTGCGCTTTGTTGCGAAAGAAACTGGTTTCGTTGACGGTCAGGTTCTCCAGCAGAATTGCCAGTTCCGCTTTTCCCTGACGGCTGATCAGCAACCGGTAGTAGCTGTAGAAAGATTCGAGATGGCACTCTTTGAGCCGCCGTTGCAGACGGTCCTGTAGAAAGTGAGTGCGGCGCTCATCGAAATGCATGCCACATTCCTGGTAGATCAGCGCCTGCAACAGCTTCAGTTCGGAGTCGGTGAGCAGGGGCGCTTCGCTTGTATGCATGGTTAGTCGGAACCCAGTGCTATTTCTTCCCGGCGACTGCGCTGTGCGCCGCCGCTTTGCCAGTGCTGGTTGTCGAAGTCTCGGTTGGCGCCGATTCAGGAGTGGCCTGGACGCGAAAATCCAATACCTTCCCTACGTCGAGCAGGATGATGAGCCGGCCCTGATATTTGCCCAGGCCGGTTACGCAGTCCAGACCACCTTCCAACATCATGCCGGGCGCGGGCTCAATGTCAGTTTCGGAAATCTTGAGGACTTCGGAGGCCTCGTCCACGATCATGCCGGCGAGGCGTCCCTTATGCTCGACCACCAGAATGCGGCTGCGGCGGTGGAGAGGGGTCGCGCTTTGTCCGAAACGTTTATGCAGGTCCAGCACGGAGACGATGCGGCCGCGCAGGTTGATGACGCCTTCCATGTAGGCGGGGGCATCCGGAACGGCGGTGATTTCCGGCACGCGCACGATTTCGTGCAGCGAGGCGATGGGGATGCCATACGTCTCGCGCCCCACCCGAAAGCCTACGACTTGGGTTTCCCGGCTCATGGGTGCCTAGCGTCCTCCCGCGACCGCGTGACGGCTGGCGCCACGGGAACTGCTGCCTTCACCGGGCCGTAATGAAAAAGTATCCATGGAGCCAAGCAGGTCGCGTGACATTTTCGACATCTGTTCGGCGGAAGCGGCCAGTTCGGTGGAACCCGAAGTCGAGTTCTGCACCAGCTCGCGCATGCGTTCCATGGCCTTGACGACGGCTTGCGCTCCGGACGCCTGTTCCTCGACCGCGGAGTTGATTTCGTGCGTGATCTCGTTCAGCCGAGTGGTGGCGCGGGCGATCTGCGACGATCCATGCGACTGCTCGTTGGTGGCGGCGCCGATTTCCTGCGCGAACTTGTAGACCTCGGTGACTACGTTCGAGATCTTGCGGAGCGCGCCGTTGAGTTCCTGTCCAAGATTCAAGCCTTCGTTCACGATCGTGGTGCTCTTCTCCATGTTATCGACCGCGCGCCGGGCTTCCTTCTGGATGCTTTGGATGAGTTCGGAAATTTCCTTGGTGGACTGCGCGGATTTTTCCGCCAGCTTACGGACTTCGTCGGCGACGACTGCAAAGCCGAGTCCGTGTTCACCGGCGCGAGCCGCTTCAATGGCGGCGTTGAGCGCGAGCAGATTGGTCTGTTCGGCCAGATCGTCGATGACTTCGACGATTTTGCCGATGTTGTCGGCGCGCGATCCGAGAGCATCGATGATCTCGCCCGAGGAGCGAATGGTGGTGTTGATCCGGTTCAGGCCGTCGGTCGCCTTTTCCATGGTTCCGATCCCGCTGTGCACTTCTTCGCGGGAGCGGTTGGAAATATCGAGCAGCACTTTGGCCGTATCCGCCACGCGCTGGATCGATGTCACCATCTGATCGATGGAGGCCGAGGTTTCGCTGACGCTTGAAGCCTGGGTCTGGGTGCTCTTCACCATGTTCTGCACGTTGACGCTCATCTCGTGCATGGTGCTGGTCACTTCATCGATGGCAGAAGAAGTTTGCAGACTGTTCTTGGCGGATTCGTCGGATGCGCCTGCCACCTGCGTGGAAGCGCTGGCCACCTGCGAGGCGGCGTCGCGCACGTTGCGCACCAGTCCGCGCAGGCCTTCGATCATGCGCGTGAACGCGTTGCCGAGGGTGTCGTTGGCGGAACGGGGCTGGACTTCGACGTTCAGGTTGCCGCCGGCAATGGCTTCCGAAACGGACGCCATCTCGCGCAGGTACTTGACCATGTTGTCGAACGTACGCGCCAGTTGCCCGATCTCATCCTGACCCTGGATATCGACCGTGTGATCGAGGTCTCCGGAGTCGCCGATGCGCTGCGCCACATGGATCAGGCGATTGAGCGGTTCAGTGATCGCCTTGGACGTGCGATAGGCAATTACTATGCCCACGCCCAGCGCTAAAATTGAAATCAACAGGGTGATCACGACGGTGAAGGTGGCGGCCCATTGGTCAGACTGGCGACGATCATCGTACAATTTGAGATTGAGTTGGTCGACCTGATCGAGCACCTCGCTGGAACGGGAAACCCAGGAGCCTGGGTCCTTCTGCAAATAGAAAATCTGTAATTCGGCGACGGTAGCGTTGCCGCTATCCACCTGGCGGCGCTTTTCCACCAGCGAGGTGGCAAAGTCGGTGCTCCAGCTCTGTTCCAACTGTTGCACTTTGTCCAGAGCCGGGCGTTGCTGATCGTTGCTGACCAGACCCTGGGCGCGATGCAGAGCATCGCCGAGCCGGCGCACGCCGTCATTCATTTTCTCCACGTCGCGGGTGTCACCGCTGAGAAGATAGTTCTGGAGGTTCAGGCGATTCTGCATCATTTCGAAACGGACCATCGAGGTCGCCTGGTTCATGTCCATGGAGCGCTGTGCGGCGGCCCGGGTGTCGTGGGTGTGCCAGGTCGCAAACAGAACCACGACCGCGAGAATCACGACCGTAGCGAGAATGCCTCCAAAACTCAGGTAAAGCTTTTTTCCGATGTTCATACGCTCATCTTCCTCGGCCGGGGTAAGCGGGATGGAATCGATTTCTCGTTCTCATTGGGTAGCGTCAAAATGGAATTCCACAACGCCGGTGGTCTCTTCCGCGGCTCCCTCATAACGCCATTTGCGGACGGCGTCCATGGCGGCGTCGGCCAGAATCGGGTGCCCGCCGACCAGTTTGGCGTTCTTGACTACACCCGTTTTGTCGACCGTGATTTGGACCTTCACCACTCCCGAAATATTCATGCGCTTCGCCAGCGCCGGATAGACCGGTGAAACCTTGCTCTTTACCTTGCGAGCAATTTCCCCATCCTGTCCCCAGGCCAGCGAATCACGACCGACGGTACTCCCCAGGAGCAGCACCACACCCACCATCAACCAAAGCATTAGGGCTCGTAATGACACGCAATTTCCTCCCAAGCGTCTGTGCACAACAATGCCTAAGTTTTGCACGAAGAGTTCGAGCGGGAAGCCAAAAGTTCTTTGAAACGATTACTTTAGTGATGGCTGTAAGTCGCCCAAAGGGTACTGCTTAGCTAGACTGGAATTCTCGGCGCTGGGAAATGTCAGTGCTTCGAGCACGGCAGGACACAGCCGCCGCTCCGAGTTGCAGAGTGAGATGACCGGCAGCGGCCCAAGTGGGATGTTTCCCACTTTGACACTCCACCTCACCGTATTCCCTTGACTCAATTTGAGAATCCAGCGTAGCTTTTAATAAGTAATTCAATTGTTTTCAATCGCTTAGATGACGGATGGTGCTGACTGTTGAGTCACCCCGGGAATTCGACTCTGGCCCACGGTGCGTCGTCTCATTCTGATGAGACTTTTCAGCAGCTCTTGCTGGAACTTTCGCGTCCCGCGTTGCAGAGCAGCGATGCCGGTCATGTCATCCAGTCGTTCTGTCGCCTGACTCGCGAATTTTTTCAGGCAAGCGGCGTCTACTTTTGGCGGCGCAGTCCCGATGGAGGACTACTGGGAGCGGAGGCCGACGGCTACGAAGCGGAACGTTTTCGAAATCTGCGCCTGCAGCCGGGCGATTCGGCGGTTGCCCTGGAAGCGGTTCAATATCGGCGCACCGTTTTTGTCAACGACGTGGATATGGCGAACTATCCCCGTCTCGCTGAATTCCCTGCTCGCGCCGTGTTAGCCGCGCCACTACTGGTTTCAGGAGACGTAATCGGCGCCGTCGCATTTTTTCAGAACACGCCCGAAGCGCGCTTCGACGACGATTCGGCAGCCAAAGCGACCATTCTCGCCGCCCACCTTGGAACCTTGCTGGAAGCCCTTCGCCTCAACCTGGTGTCCCAGGAAGAACATCGTCGCGCGACCATCCTGGCGGAGTTGGCCACGACTCTGCACGGACTGCCGGACACCGCCGCGGTTCTGGAAAACATCGCGGACCGGCTGCGCGTTTTGCTGCGCTCTCCGGTGGTGCTCGTCTTCGTGCACGAAGAAGGAGTCTTCCGCCTGCACGCGGTGTCCGCCGATACGCCTGGAATGGCGCACGCGATTCGAACCCGCGAGCGGGAGAGCAACTTGCGTTCCCCGATGGAGATCGCCAACAAAGCCGTCGCAGCCGGAGAGCGGATTACCGTCAGTATTGACGGGGTTTCTCATTGGGGACAGGAAACGCCCGCAGGAGTTCTCATCGCTTCCCCTTTTCGGACTTCGCGCTCCCACGGAGCCATCCTGGTCTACCCGCGCGAGGCGTCTCCGTTTACGGACGAGGAAAAGACGCTGGTGTCTGCACTGGCTGGCTTTGGCGCGGTCGCCATCGCCAACGCCGAACTGTACGGCATGGCTCGCGCGCAAGCGCAGGAATTACACCAGATGCTCGAAATTTCCACGGAACTGGGTTCGGCTGGAAAACTTGACCAGTTCATGCAGACCTTCGTCACGCGGGCTTCAAGTTTTCTGGGCTTCCGGCGGTGCTTCATCGGGCTGCTCGAGGGCGATCTCTTTCGCATTCGCTGGGGCGTCGAGGACGGCCGCACTCGCCCCATCGAAATCGTGCTTCCCGATACCGTGGCGACCCACACCCTCCGAAACAAGCAGGTGTTTCTCACCGAGAATGCCGCTGCCATTCCGGGTGCAAATTTCGAGTTCGTCAACACTTTCAAGATTCGCCAGCTTCTGGCCGTTCCCCTGCTCGGTTCCACCGGTGAAGTACTGGGGATGTTCAGCATGCTCGACCGCGTGCAACCCGGGCACATTCCCGAAGAAGATGTTCGCCGGGCACAAGCGCTTGCCGCGCAGGCCGCGATTGCCTTTGAGCTGACCGCGAATCTGCATCGGTCAGAGCAGCATCGGAGGCGCGCCGAGTCGCTGGTTGCACTCGCCATGGAACTGAATACCGTTCTGCATCGGCCCCAATTTACCCGCAGTTTTGCCGGGCGCGCGCTCGATCTTTTGGGCGGACGCGCAGTGGCGCTCAGTCTCTTCATGGGGGCTACGCAGGAAACAGTTCTACTGCAAGGCGGCTCCGACGTAGCGGACAAGTCTCTGCTGCGCCGCTTCAATCTGGCGATCGGGGCGGCACTCACCCACCATGAAGGGGACGTCGTCTTCCGGCCCGCAGGTGAATTGCTGGGATCCTCGCTGGCCTCCAGCCTGGGATGGACGGACTGCACCCTGGTGCGGCTCGCGGGATCTTCCGGAGAACTGATTGGAGTACTGTGCCTGGCCGATCGCGCGCTGGCGCCGACCCCCGACGATCAGCAGTTACTGCGCGCCGTCGCCAGCCATGCCAGCATCGCTTTGGAAAATGCCTGCCTGTTCACTCGCATGGAGCAGGCGAACCGGCACTGGGTGGAAGTCTTCGACGCCATCAGCGACTACATCGTCGTCCACGACGAGTCGCATAACATCCTGCGCGTCAACCGGTCGCTGGCCGATTTTGTTGGGATCGCGCCCGATCAGCTCATTGGCGTCAACATGCGCGCCCTGGAAGCGCTCCCGATGGCCGCTTCTCCGCATGCCTGTTCTTTCTGCCGGTCGAGCGACGGCCTTGACGAATATGTGCACCACATTCTCGACCGAACATATCTGATCACGACCTCTCGTATTCACGCGGCGACCAGCTCCCAGATGCAGACGGTGCACGTTCTGAAGGACATCACCGACCGGCGCGACGCCGAGCAACGCTATCGCGAACTGTTTGACAACATCCAGGAAGGCATCTACTTCTCCACTCCGGGGGGCCGCTTCGTGGAAGTGAACGACGCACTGGTCCGCATTCTCGGCTACGGCAGCCGGGAGGAGTTGCTGCAAGTGGATATCCCCAGCACCCTGTATTTCGATCCTGAGCGCCGGAAAGAGTTGTCCGCTGCCCTGGATATGGACGGCAGAATGCGCAACCACGAAGAAATCCTGCGCCGGAAGGACGGGTCGGCCGTCCACGTACTCATCAACTGTTTCGCCGTGAGAGATGCACGCGGAGTAATCCAGCAATACCGCGGACTACTGCTCGACGTGAGCGGCCTGCGCCATTCACAAACCGAGTTGCAGCGCGAGCGCGACTTCTCCAGCAAGATTCTGAGCCACACGCAAAGCCTGATCCTGGTCACGGACACAGTAGGCACGATCAGTTACGCCAACCGTCGCTGGGGCGGACTGGGATTCGAACAGAGCCAACTGCTCGGCCATTCCTTTTCAGATTTGACCACACCCGCCCGCCAGTCCGCACTGCACGAAGCGTTGGCTTCGGTCGCGAGCGGGCAACAGGTGGACAACTTCGAGATGCAGTTGCTCCGCGGCGATGGCCAGAGCGGACAATTCTCCGTCAATCTCAGCCCCATCAGCGGAGAGGACGGACGGGTGAACAGCATCGTCGTGGTGATGACCGATGTGACCGACTCTGCCATGCTCCAGGCCAAACTGATCCACACGGAAAAGATGGCGGCGGTCGGACAGCTGGTTTCCGGCGTGGCCCACGAAGTAAATAATCCGCTGACCGCGATTCTGGGCTTTGCCGATCTATTGGTGGAACGCAACGATTTGCCGGAAAGCGCGCGTCGCGATCTGCGCGTAATTTTGCAGGAAGCGCAGCGCACCAAGCAGATCGTGCAGAACCTGCTCAGCTTCGCCCGCCAGATGCCCGCCCAGCGCCGGCATGTGCAGTTGAATACGATCCTGCGCCGCACCCTTCAACTGCGCGCTTACGACTTTCTCTCACACGATATCGAGATCGTGGAGCAACTTGACGAATCGTTGCCGGAAGTGATCGGCGACGCGCAACAGTTGCAGCAGGTATTCCTCAACATTCTGAACAACGCCCATGACGCGGTCCGCGAAACCGGCCGGCCGCCGCGCATCGAGATCATAAGCACCCGCAATGGATCGCAAGTGGAAGTTTCGTTCCGCGACAACGGTCCCGGCATTACCCATCCGGACCGCATTTTTGACCCTTTCTTTACCACCAAGGAAATTGG
>JAYTFO010000404.1:0-12127 GCA_043734305.1 Acidobacteriota bacterium
GGCAATGGAGCTTCCGGTGGGTAACACCCTGGACTCGCTGGCCCTGTTTGTGCCGGGCGTGGCAACGGCGGGTGATGCCAGCTTCAGCAACAACAACGGCGCGGAAATCTCCGTTAACGGGCAGCGCGCTCGTTCCAACAACTATCAGCTTGACGGCCAGAACAATAACGACAACTCGGTGGGCGGCCCTTCGATTTTCTTTGGCAACCAGGACGCGGTTGCCGAGCTCCAGATCGTCACCAACTACAGCGCTGAATACGGACGCAACATGGGCGCAGTGGTCAACTACATCACCAAATCCGGGACCAACGCGTTCCATGGTAGCCTGTACGAAATCTACAATGGTTCCCACTGGGATTCGCTGAGAAATGAGAACAAGAGTGCATTGTTCACTGGACCAGATGGTGTCCCTTGGTGTCAGAAAGGCGAGAAGCAGATCATCGATCCGGTTAATGGGCCAAACTGCGACCTGACCGCCGTGCCCCGCGTGGTCGACAATCGCTTCGGCGGAACCATTGGTGGTCCGATTGTTAAAGACAAACTTTGGTTCTTCGGATCGGGTCACTTGCAGCGGCAGCGCTTCGGATCTACCCCGAGCTTCGCTCCTAACAACAAGGTTCTGCCTACTGCCAATGGCATTGCGACACTGCAAACCGCTTTCCCGGGAAATGCAGCAGTGGCCGCCCTTGCGAACATTGGGCCGACTGCCGTTAAGGCGGGGAATCCTAGTTTCGGCAATCTGCAGATGCTGTCCGTTAGTGACAAACCCGGCGTATTGTGCCCGGCCGATCCGAGCTGCGTAAGCGCCGAATTCGGAACACCCAGCCGCTTCATCAGTTCGCTCTTCAACGACTATGAGGCAACCGGCCGTGTGGACGTGAAGGTTACGAACAAGGACAATTTGTTTGGCCGCTATATCTTTCAACAGAACCTAAGCACAGGCGTTGGCGGCGGGAACGGCATCGCGGTCGGCGACTATGTCGATGTGCCGGGGCGCTCGCAGCAGATCGGGGTGGACTGGAGTCGTACTTGGTCCTTGACTTTCGTCAATCAGCTCCGGTTCAGCTTCTCCCGTGCCGGTTTTGGCTTTGAGGGCGGCGCCTTCCCGGGCTGCCTGCGGACCGCCATCAACAACTGTCCAACCAATATCCCATTTTCCAGCCGATCCGGGTTAGCGTCCTTCGGTTTGTCCACCAACTTGCCCCAGGGGCGCACAATCAACGTATACCAACTGCAGGACAATGCCTCCTGGCAGGTTGGCAAGATGACCATTAAGATGGGCGGGGACTACACCAAACAGCATTCACCAAACGTCTTTTTACCGGTCACTAACGGTGCTTTCTCGTACCGGAATTTCAACAACTTCTTGGCTGGGATCACAAACACCGATAGTCTCACCTCCGGCAACCCCAGTGATCCCTTCTCGGAAAACGACCTTGCGTTCTATGTCCAGGACGACTGGAGGATCAAGGACAATCTGACTCTTAATCTCGGAGTGCGTTGGGAATTCTTCCAGCAAGCCGTCAACCTTCTGCATGACCGGACAGTGGCACAGCAAACCGGTCCCGATCCGTTCTGGGATCCGACGCTTCCGCTGTCGCGCACGACCATTCCGTACATTCCGCAGGATCTGAATAACTTCAGCCCTGTAGTGGGCTTTGCCTGGACACCTCGGGTCATGAGGAAGTTAATGGGCGAGGATAGGACGGTCATCCGTGGCGGATTTCGCATCGGCTATGACCCGTCGTTCTATAACATCTTCCTGAACACCGCGACCAACAGCCCCGTGGTGAACGCCAACAGCTTTAGTGGGCCAGGTGTCCCGGCTAGCGGGATGGGGCCAGAGGTAATTGCCCTGCTCTCACCTCTTAACCCTACCGGAGGGGACCCAGGCTTTAAGAAGCAGGTACTGGTGGGACGGCATTTCCACAATCCCTATACGGAGCAGTGGAATCTTGGTATCCAGCACGGCTTCGGCGCAAGTCAGCGCATAGTTGCAGAGGTGCGCTATGTTGGCAACCACGATGTCGGTAACTTCCAGAACCTGGACGGCAATCCTGCGCTGAACGGCCTGCTCAATGTTTACAGTGGTGTTTCGGGTGATGCGATAGCGTGCGATCCCAGCCAAGCACCCCAGTGCTACGCGGGACCCGGCTTTGCCCAACTCATCCCTGCCGGCCTTACACCGTGCATCGATCCTACGCAACCTGGATCTTTAAAAGGCAATGTGGATTGCACTCACAGCCGAGTACAGGTCCGGGACAACCAGGCGTTTTCGATCTATCACAGCTTGCAGACCGAGTTGAGAGTGGCCAATTGGCATGGTCTAACCTCTACCTTGGCGTACACCTACAGCCACACTATCGACAACACCAGCGAAGTGTTTTCGACGGTTGCGGGTGGAAACACGCTGGCAATCGCGCAGAACCCGTTTAATACATCCAAAGGGGAAAAGGGAAACAGCGGAATTGACTACCGGCACGTGTTCGGTCTTACGGTGATCTATGATCTGCCGTTCTACAAGAGCCAGCATGGATTTATGGGCAAGACACTCGGCGGTTGGGAGGTGAACTCGACTTACCGGTACACTCCAGGCCAGCCATATACAACAGTCCAAGTACGCCCTGTTCTGGTATTTGGTCCCAATTCTGGTCTGCCAGACCTTTGCGACTTCGGGGGTACGCTTAGCACAACCTTCTCCGCTTGCCGTCCGATCGTGTCGAACCCGAGCGCTCCGTTGGGCACTGTCGGATTCTGTACGGATCCTTCAGCCTCAGATTGCGGCCTGTTGGACTATGCGACCGGTAACCCAACCACGCTGAGCGCGGTGCATTGGATTGAAAACAGCGTGACTTCAGCGCAGTTCTTTGGGTCTCCTTTCCTTGGGGGGGGCCGCAACACTCTGCGTGGACAGGCCATCAGTACGATGAATCTGTCGTTGTTTAAGAACACGAAACTGTCAGAAAAATTCACCCTACAGCTGCGCGCTACGGCGTACAACGCTTTCAATCACCAGTTCCGTGGGAATCCCGATCCGATTCTGGAAGATGTAGGCAGTACATTCCAGAACAACTTCTCCAACACCAGCGGTGGCGGGACGTTCGCCGGCAATATTGTCGCCGACGGTATCGTGCAACGCCGTATCGAACTGGGAGCGAAGATTATCTTCTAACTCAGGTGGAGATCACTTCAAGGCCGGCCTTCGGGTCGGCCTTTTTTTCATGGTGCGCCGACACTCCTGTCCGCATCGCGCTCTCGATCCTTGTCGAGGATGACACAGAAAAAGTGGCAGTTCCGTTCCTTCGGCTTCGTTTACGCCTTTAAGAAGACGGGAATGTCAGCCAAGGAGCAGGTTCGGAGCTCGCGGTTCGGGTAAGAAGCCAGAAGCCGAAATCTACTTCGCCTTCCCCCGTTCTTTCTTTGCGTCTTGCGTGCGCCCGAGGTGCTCGTACGCTTCCGCCAGCTTGAGATGGGCATCTACAAACGCAGGCAGCCGTCCCGCCGCAATCTCCAGATGCACTGCGGCGGTTTTGAAGTCGCCGGCTTTCAGCAGGCTGGCGCCCATCCGGTAGTGTGCCCAGGCGGAGTCGGGTTGAAGTTCGATGGCTTTGTGGAGATGCTTTACGGCTTCGGCGGGCTGGTTCTTTTGGGCCAGAGCAATCCCAAGCGTGTACTCGGCCAGATAGAGGCCGGCTTCGGACGACACTAACGGCGTCAGCGCTGCGATCGCGCGGTCGGGTTTGCCTCGGTCTGCATCGCGCACTGCTTCGGCGACTTGGTTCGCTGTCGCAGTCTTATCTTTGGGATCGGTTCCGGTTACGGCTGCCGACGTGCCAGACGACTTCTGCAGGCCAACGTATCCGAGCGATGCGAGCTTTTGCATCTCCGCGGAATTGAGTTGTGCGTTTGACGATTTGCCAGCCTCGCCGCTGAAGCGCCGGTCGAAGCTGTCGAGTTGTCCGGCCATGGTGTCGAGCGTGGCTTTGGAACTCTGCGCCAGGTTGTGGGTCGCGCCGGGATCGGCGGTCAGATCGTAGAGTTCGGGCTTGGGCGCGCGAATGTAGAGATACTTTCCGGCGCGCCACGATTCCAGCGGACTCCAGCCAAATCCGCGTTGCGGAAGGTCGCTGCGGGAGTAGACGGGCTGATCCGCGCCGCCGCCGGCTTTGGCGATACGCAAAAGCGATTGCCCCTGCATCTGCGAGGGGACGGGGATCGCTGCGACTTCGAGCATCGTGGGTGCAACGTCCACCAGGCGCACTCTAGCGGCCACCCGTTTGGTCGTCGCCTGCGCTTCGGGCAACTTCAGCAGCAGCGGTACGTGGATGGTTTCGTCGTACAGAAAAATGCCATGCGTGTCTTCGCCGTGTGCGCCCAGGCTTTCACCGTGGTCGGCCACGACCAGCACGGCAGTGTTGGCATAAAGTTTCTGCTGCTTCAATGAGGCCAGCAGCTTGCCAATCGCCGCATCGGTTGCAGTGATGGCGGCGTTATACGCGGCGGCCGTGGCTTGCGGATCGTTCAGGTGGATCCAGACGAACATCGGGCCCTGAGGATTGCGCGTCATCCAGGCGACCGCGTTGGCAACAACCTGGCCGGCGGCGCGTGACGTCACTGTGGGGTGCGCGTCGCCCGGAACCAGGGGACGGAATCCGGCGTCGTACGTCTGAAAGCCGCGGTCGAATCCTTGCGCGAGTCCGTTGCGCGGATCGAGTTGAATCGATCCGACGAAGGCCGCTGTGTGATATCCCTGCGCCTTCAGCAGGTCAGGTAGATACGGCAATGAAGCGGGCAGCGTGCCTCCGATCTCACTCATGTCGGTGCTCTGCGGATACGCCCCGGAAAGAATCGTTGCGTGCGACACCACGGTTCCCGGCGCCTGCGCGTAGGCGTGTTCAAAGACCAGGCTCTCCGCAGCCAGACGATCGAGGTTGGGAGTGCTTCCCGCCTTTGCGCCCAGGAAGCCCATGTGGTCGGCGCGGGTGGAGTCGAGCGTGATCAGAATCAGGTTGGGTTTCGTGGCGGCTGCTGCGATCACGCTACAAAGAAGAAGGCCCAGCCCGAGCAGCGGCTTTAGAACGATGATTCTTCGAACCATGGAATTGAGTGTAATTCGTAGCGTGCGCGGCGCAAAGAGGAAGAGGCCGGCGGTGCCTGCCCGGCCATCGTTAGTCAAAAGGCTTGGCTTGACGTGCCGCTCCATGCGGGTGACAATTTACTAACTGCTGAGCTGGCCGTCCCATCCCTCGTCGCTCCGGGTATATTGGGCCCTGGCACCTTCGCAGAGGCGCTGACGATCGGGTGAAAGTGGGCTTTCTAGCCGTGAGCATGCTGCGAAAAAAGACAAATTGGGGAAGAGTGTGCGCGCTGCTGATCTGCGCGTTGATGCCCGTTCTTTTCTTTTCGTGCCAGCGTGCGCGGGACGGCGCTGCGAGCGGAAAGAAACTGATTATCCTCGGCATTGATGGGATGGATCCCGACCTTCTGACGAAGTTCATGGCCGAGGGCAAGATGCCGAACTTCGCGCGTCTGGCGCAGCAAGGATCGTTCCGGCGGCTGACCACCAGCATTCCGCCGCAGAGTCCGGTGGCGTGGTCGAACCTGATCACGGGGATGAATGCGGGCGGCCACGGAATTTTTGACTTCATCCATCGCGATCCGAAAACTTTTCAGCTTTATTTTTCGACCTCGCGCGTCGAAGGGCCGAAGCACAGCTGGCAGATCGGCAATTGGGTGATTCCGCTGGGATCGGGCAGCGCCGAGCAACTCCGGCACGGCAAGGCGTTCTGGGAAATTCTGGATGACCGCCGGATTCCGAATTCCGTGTACCGTATCCCAGCGAATTTTCCGCCCATCAGCGCAAAAGGCAAGACACTTTCGGGAATGGGAACGCCCGATCTGCGCGGTACTTACGGCACTTTCACTTTTTACACCGACGACGCAACTTCAGTAGCCGGAGCGGTGGAAGGTGGAGAAGTTGTGCAAGTCGAAGTGCAGAAAAATCGCGTGGCCAGCAATCTGATCGGACCGGGAAATACCTTCCGAAAAGACTCGCCGCCCGCAACCGAACCATTTACGGTGGACGTGGATCTGCTGGAACCAGTGGCGCGTGTTTCCTTCCAGAACCAGCAGTTCGTTCTGAAAGAAGGCGAGTGGAGTGGATGGGTGCCGGTGGAATTTCAATTGATGCCGATCATCGGCAACGTGAAGGGGATATGCCGCTTTTTTCTGAAGCAGGCGCATCCGCGCTTCCAGCTTTACGTTTCGCCCATCAATATCGATCCGTCGAACCCAGCTCTGCCGATTTCCACGCCTTCCAGTTACTCGCGCGATCTGGCAAAAGAAATTGGCGAGTATCATACGCAGGGCATTGCGGAAGATACCAAGGCGCTCTCCGCCGGCGTGCTCGACGACAAAGAATTTCTGGAGCAGTCGCGAACCGTTCTCGCCGAACATCGCCGCGCGTTCGGCGCCGAGTTTCCAAAGTTTCGTGACGGCCTGTTCTTCTTCTATTTCTCCAGCCTCGATCTGAACGCGCATATGATGTGGCGGCACACCGATCCCTCGCACCCCGCGTACGATGCGGCCTTGGCGACGCAGTACGGAACGGCGCTGGAAGATTTCTATCGGCAGATTGATCAGGTGTTGGGAGAAGTGCTCGGGAAAATCGACAGCGATACTACGTTGCTCGTGCTCTCTGACCACGGCTTCGCGCCCTACCGGCGGTCGTTTAACCTGAATACCTGGCTGTTACAAAACAGATACATCGCGCTGAAGTCCGGCGCTGCCGCGGACCCCAGCGAGCCCTTTGCGGAGGTCGACTGGAGTCACACGCGCGCCTACGGGTTGGGACTGAACGGCCTCTACGTGAACATGCGCGGGCGCGAGCGCGAAGGCATTGTCGAAAGCGCTCAGGCCGATGCCCTGTTGCGGGAAATCCGTCAAAAGCTGATGGAGATTCGCGACCCCAAGGACAAGTCGCAGGCGATCACGCGCGTGGATCTGGCGAGTGATGTTTACCAGGGACAGTACGCGCGCACCGGACCCGATGCGCTAGTGGGCTACAATCGCGGCTATCGCGCGGGATGGAAGACGATCCTGGGCGCGTTTCCTGCGGATGTGTTCGAGGACAACGCAAATCCGTGGAGTGGCGACCACTGCATGGACTACACGAAAGTCCCCGGAGTTCTGTTGAGTAACCGTAAGATCGACGCGGAGAGCCCGGCGCTGACCGACATCGCACCGACGATTCTGTCCGAATTCGGAATCGCGAAGACCAAAGATATGATGGGCCAGTCGGTGTTTGGACAACGGTGAATCAGTAATAGCGGCTCATCGTTGCGAAAGTGCAGTTGTTGGATAATCACAAGTTGCGAAGCGACGGAACAAGAAAGCCCGGCACGGAAGTGCTGGGTAGGCAAGTCGCTGGGGCGGAGTCTCGTAGGGACGGCACGGCCCGGGAGGATTAATGTTCGGTTCACACAAAGTAAAGATCGAAGGCGAGCTACTCGACAAAGTGAAACAGTGCTCCGACGCGGCGGGCTACGAGTCGGTCGATGAGTTTGTCATTCACATGCTGGAAAAAGAAATCAAGAAAATCATGCCGCCCGAGGAGAGCAATACCTCCAAGGAAGACGTGCAGAAACGTCTGCGCGGACTGGGGTACATCGAGTAACTTGCCTCCCTTTCTCAAACCAATCGTGGCGCTTGCGGCGTTCAAACTCTTCTTGTTCACGAGCCCGCTGGCGATTGTGGTCGTGTTTTCGATCGTCATCGGGCTGCTGATGATCGTGCTTTTCGGCTATACGTCGAATCAGAAAGCGATCAAGATTGCCAAGGACCAGCTCAAAGCGCATCTGCTGGCTGTGCGCCTCTTTCAAGACCAGTTGCATGTGGTCATGGGTTCGTATGGCCGCATCCTGCGGGGCACAGGGCGCTATCTGAAGCTCGCTTTCATGCCGCTGTTGTACGTCATCATTCCGATCACGTTCCTCATGGTGCAGTTGGATCGATATCTGGGATCGACTCCGATTCCTACAAACGCGCCGTTTCTTTTGACCGTGCACACGGCCGCAAACGAGTTGCCGAATGATGTCAGCCTGGAACTGCCGCCGGAGATCGTGATGACCGCGCCGCCGGTACATGTCCCCGCTGGCAGCGAGGTCGTCTGGCGATTGATGGGGACGAAGGACGGCAAGTTCGAAATGAAGATTGCGAGCGGCGGACAAAGTGACGTTAAGAGTCTGAGCGTAGGAAACGATCTGCCACGAATTTCTCCGGTGCGAATGCGCGGGCATTTCTGGGAGCGCATATTTTCATCCGCGGAGCCGCCGCTCCCCGACAACAGCCCAATCAATTCGATAGCCGTGACCTATCCGGAGCGTACGATTGATATTGCCGGATATGAGATGAACTGGATCTGGCTGTTCTTCATCCTCTCGATGATTGCCGGGTTCATTTTTAAGGAAATTCTGGGAATTCAAGTATGAGGTTGGGGCTGCAAGTTAAGAATCATCGCTTGGTCTGTGCCGCAGCCGCCGTGTTGCTGGCCGTCCTCCTCACGCCGGCAACGAGCCATGCGTATGCCGGTCCGGGCGCGGGTTTTGCCGTGTTGTCGTCGTTCTGGGCGATCTTTGTCGCGTTTCTGTATTCGTTCTACGCGCTGATGACGTGGCCGTTCCGGCAGTTGTTTCGGATGATCCGCAATCGGAACGCCTACGGCAAAGCAAAGTTCAAGCGCGCTGTGATCCTCGGATTCGACGGCATGGATCCGGAGTTAGCCGATCGCTTCATGAACGAAGGAAAGCTGCCGAATCTGGCGAAGTTACGCGGGAAGGGAACCTTCACAAAACTGCGCACTACTTTCCCGGCGATTTCTCCTGTGGCATGGTCGACGTTCATGACCGGAGTCAATCCGGGCAAGCACAACATCTACGATTTTCTGGCGCGCGACACCAGCAACTATCTGCCATTCCTGTCGTCGGCGGAGATCAAGGGACCGAAGCGGCAAATCAAGATTGGCAAATACTCCATCCCGTTCGGCAAGACCGAAATCAAGGGCATGCGCAAAGGGACGCCGTTCTGGCATTGGCTGGGCAAGGCGGGCATTTTCAGTTCCGTGATTCGCGTTCCGGTCACGTTCCCGCCGGAGAAATTTTCGGGCGTATTGCTCTCCGGCATGTGCGTGCCGGATTTGAAAGGCAGTCAGGGCACGTTCTGTCTGTGTACCACACGGACTTCCGACGACAAGTTTCGCGAAGGCGGCGTACGCGTGCCCATCGAGCGGCGCAACGGAGTCTGCCACTCGTATGTTCCGGGGCCGGACAATCCGATTGCAAAAACTGCCGGCCAAGAAATGCGCGTGAAGTTCGAAGTCCGGCCGGATGCCGTTGCCAAGCAAGCCCGCTTCGTGGTCGGCTCCGAGAAATTCACCTTGAAGGTTGGAGAATACTCGGATTGGACTAAGGTCGCATTCAAGGCTGGGCTGGGCTTTACGGCGCACGGCATTTGTCGGTTCTATCTGAAGGAAGTTTCGCCCGAAGTGGAAGTCTACGTTTCGCCCGTGAACATCGATCCCGGCCATCCTGACCTGCCTATCTCACATCCGGTTACGTACTCGATCTATCTGGCGAAACTCTTCGGTCCCTACGCAACGCTTGGACTCGCCGAAGATACCTGGGCGCTCAACGAGCACGTGCTCGACGACGACGCATTTCTAGCGCAGTGTTATTCCAATCACGAAGACCGCGAGCGCATGTTGTTCGACGCTCTCGAAAAGACGCAGCAAGGGCTCTGCACGTGCGTTTTTGATACGACCGATCGCATACAGCACATGTTCTGGCGCTATCTGGACGCGGATCATCCGGCCGCGCGGGATGTGCCGCAAGACAAGCGTCCGCAGGTAATTCCGGAGCTCTATCAGAAGATGGACAAGCTGATTGGCCGCGTGATGGAGAAGATTGACGACGACACACTTCTGCTCGTCATCTCCGATCACGGGTTTAAGTCGTTTGCGCGTTGTATGAATCTCAACGCGTGGTTGCACCAGAATGGATACCTCGCGCTCAAAGGCGTGAAGACCGAGAGTGGCGACTGGTTCGAGGACGTCGACTGGTCGCGCACGCGCGCTTACACGATGGGGTTGAACGGTCTCTATCTCAATCTCAAAGGCCGCGAGAAGCAGGGTATTGTGGATCCCGCAGAAGCCGGCGCATTGAAGAAGGAAATCCAGGAAAAGCTAAACGGCCTGAAAGATCCGGACTCCGGCACGGTCGGGATTACAGGCGTGTTTATCACCGACAACGTGTATAGCGGACCGTACAGCGAGAATGCGCCCGATCTGCTGGTGGGTTACGGCGCAGGCTATCGCGCATCATGGGATTCGGTCATGGGGAAAGTGACGGGGAAAGTTTTCGAAGATAACCTCAAAGCGTGGAGCGGAGATCACTGCATTGATCCGAGACTTGTTCCCGGCGTTCTGTTCTCCAGCCACAAATTTATCGAAGACAAACCGCACATCGCGGATGTAGCTCCTACGATTCTCACGCTGTTTGGATTGCCGCTGCCTTCGCACTTTGACGGCAAGGCCTGGAATCTGGCGGGCTAGAAAAGCCCACCGGTAGAGACGCGGGTTGCCGAGTCTCCGCTGGCAATCTGAACGCCGTTGTCAACGCCGTCCGTGGCGGAGACGAGGCAATCCCCGTCTCTACTCTTATTTCTTCTCTGCCGCTGCTTCATCTTTCAAATACGCGGCGCTGAAAGTCCCTTTCTGCTTCGCAATATCGAGCAAGGTTGGATAGAACTGCACAAACGTAGTGTCCACCGCGCCGTGATCCGCGTGGCAGGAGTAGCACACTGCCTTCTTCGGGATGTGGCTGCCAATCGTGGCTTCGTCAAATCCGTAGAAGGCCCACCCGCCGCGCGATTCATCCTTGAGGTGGATGGAGCGCGACATGATTTCGGTCGTTTGATAGTGTCCGCCCTTGTTGATGGATCCCTTGCTGCCCGCGACCCGGCCCTCTAACACGAAGATTGTTTTGTCCGGCCATTTGCCGGTTGCGACAAACGCCCTGTAGGCCTCCGGGTTAACGAAGACGTTGTCGAACATGGAATGTTCCGCCAGGTTGACGGTCGGACTGTAGTCCATATCGAGGCCAGTGGTCAGATAGACCCACTCGCGATATTTTGCGGGGAACACGAGCTTGCCGTCTGCCGTATAGACAGGTGCGGTGGAAGTATTCGCGGACGATTCCGCAGCAGCGGCGGGAGATCTGGAACCGGTCAAGGCGATCAGGAAAACGGCAACACCGAGTATCGGCAAAAGGCGCTTCATCAGGAGACCTCCGAATGGCGAATCACTGCTGGTGAACAAAGACAACTTCTTAACCCGGTGGAGAAAGTATGGCACAAGCCGGCTATCTCCCAAACATCGGGTAGTGGCTCGCGGCTCCCATCAGAAAAAGCATAGGGAACGAGAGCACGAAGTTGGCGCGCGCCACCAGAAATGCCTGTCGAGAAAGATACGCGGCTTTGTCGGGGATGGGCGTACAGTTGGCGGCATGATCTTGCGTCCACCGAATGAGCTTTTTTTGCGCCCGCCAGACCACGCCCCAGACATTGAGCATCATCATCCAACCGATGCCGCCGCCAATTCCAATTGCCAGCAGGCGATTGCTCTCCCAGCCATGATCGTTGCAATGTAGAAAAAGCCAGCTTGCGACGACCACCATGATCGAATAGATGACGGCCAGCACGGGTCCTTTGTTGAGCGCGCCTTTGCCCGGAATCACGCAGGCATACATCAACGCCCAAGTCACGGTCCAAATCGCAAAGAAACTGGCCATGGAAACCCCGGAAGTTGCGCCCACGTAGCGCGCATCCGAGGCTACGATGCTGCCCCAATACGCCAACCCCGTGAGCACCGTGACCACCGATCCCCAGCGAAACCACCAGAGGGAGCGCGTCATCAGGGCCGGAAATACTTTGCCCTTGGTTGCCGGGTCGAGTTCTTTGAAAAATTGGATACTGACCAGGTTGAAAAAATATAGAAATCCGATCCACGCTATGCCAGCGATAAAATGGAACCAACGAAACAGCATCAGGAAGTTAGTCTTGAAGTCGGCAGGAA
>JAYTFO010000405.1:0-2207 GCA_043734305.1 Acidobacteriota bacterium
GGAAAGGAACATGGACACGCGCTCTGCGACGAGTTGGAGAAAGTCTTGCATTTCTGGTTAAAGCGTAGCGGGGCGGGATGAGGAGTTGACGGCGGGCGGGGAGTTGGAGGGACGGGAAGTGGCTTGGATTGCTTGGGTTGAGACACAGGAAGTTTTTTGGAGTGGGTTGTGATTGTTGGGCTGGACTGGCTGTAGCTTGGGCGCTTCTGGCAATGCGGTTAGACAGTTACGTCACGAAACCGGATTCGGCGCCATTCGGGACTAACTAGTTCTCGCGAGGGAGTGGAAGTTCAAGTTCTCTCATCCGCACCAATAAAATTCATTAAGTTACAGAGATCAGGCGGCCCTCCAGGGTCGCCTTTTTCATGGTTGGTAGCGCAAATGGTAGCGCTAGGGTAGCGGAAATGGGGGTAAATCAGGGTCGCCAAGCGGCGCTCCGGGAATAGGTTCGAAAATCTAGTGTGTCAATTTCAAGCGTTTTCACGGTTGACGATGATTGGACAAGATGACGGTTTCGAGTGGCTCGCAGCTCCGGGTCTTTGACAGTTTGTTGCACGGAAATGTCAAGATTTAAGTTGACGGTTTTGTTCGATGGGTGGTAGCATTGATTCTACTTTAGGTGCCCGTAAGGGCGTAAAAGGGAAGTCCGGTGTAAGGTCGGCCTCTGCCTGTACTTTTCGTCGGCGTCAACGATAGCGAGAAATCGGACTATTACATTGATCCCGCAACGGGCCGAATCGTACAGAGCCACGGCACTCGTTCCTGTTGGAACCGCTGGCTCTATCGCGGACTTCATTCAATGGACCTGCCTTTCCTTTACAAGCATCGGCCCGCCTGGGACCTCCTGGTACTTGCACTCATGCTGGGCGGCACCTCGCTTTGCGTGACTTCAAATCACCATCGCCTGGTTGCTGCTCCGCAGAAAGTGCCGCGCGCGTCGACGCGCCTGGCCCTCGCACGGGTTGCCGCAGTGGCGGCAAAACACCAGTTCTCTAGACGTCAAGTAAGGAATCCATGCGTAAGCTCATCAGTCTGATCTTGGCCTGCTTTCCCTGTGCGGCGCAGACGATATTTTTGCACGTACCGGGAGTACAGCCTGCTGTCTTTGACCGCACCGTAAGTGAATTGCCAAAAGGCTTGACCCTGGATGTGATGACGGCCACCACGGACGCCTCGCTGGTCGCTAAGCTCAGGGCTGCGCAGGCCATTCATCTCTATTTCCCTAGCCGCGAAGTATTGGCCCAGGTAGATGTGATTCTGAAAGAAAAGATGCGAGCGGGAGTCCCGGTCTTCCTGAGTCCGCCCGATACCTTCCGGGAGCGATTTCCAGAGTTCGAAAAACAGCGTTTGCGAAATGAAGAAGCAAACCGCTACTGGGACGAAGGCGGGGCAGCGAACCTGAATGAGTTCGCAATTTTTCTTGCTCATGAACGCTTTGGCTCGCGAGTACGCCCCCCGAAACGGGTAGAGAAAATGCTTGCGGCGGGAATCTACGTCACCAATGGCGGCAAGACCTACGCCAATCTTGAAGCGTGGCGTGAGGAACATCCAAAGCGCGGCGATCATCCGCGTGTAGCGGTGGCGTTCTATCCGAATCTTGTGCGATTGCAAACGCTGGATGCCGTGGACACGATGCTTTCGGCATGTGAGCTCAGAGACTGGGAATGTGCCGGCTTCTTCGGCTGGCCAATTTCTTCCATCTCAAGCATGATCGAGAACTTCAAACCCGCAGTCCTATTCGCTGGCAATCTCACCGTGATCCGGCAGGACGATGGGGCCGCAATTCAGAAGATCGGCGTACCCGTGATCAACCTGCTTACCGATCCGAGAACGCGGACAGAATGGGAGACCACGGGAAGCGGATTTGCGCCAACACGCACCGCCACTAATCTGGGGAATCCAGAGCGCGTCGGGGCCATTGCGGCTGGGGTTTGGTCTTTCAACGGCGATGCGCACAAGGAAGGAATTGAGATGCTTCTTGATCGCGCCGCCGGTTGGATCCGACTCCAACGGCAGAGCACTGGCGCGAAGCGTTTGGCGGTGCTGCACTACAACTATCCACCTGGTCGAGGAAACGTGGGGGCGAATTTTCTGGACGTGCCTCGGTCACTGTTAAAGGTGTTGCAATCGATGCGCGATGCTGGCTACGAAACAGGGGAATTGCCTGCGGACGCGGAAACTCTGGCCCGAACCTTGGATCGCTTTTC
>JAYTFO010000406.1:0-4008 GCA_043734305.1 Acidobacteriota bacterium
TGCTGAAGGGCGCGGGCGCGGCATTCACCACGTCGCTGTTTACGGGGCGCGTGAAGGGGGCCAACGACCGCATCGCAGTGGGGTTCATCGGGCTGGGAGCCATGGGATCAAGCAACCTGGGCTATGCGATGAAGGTTCCCGAGGCGCAGCCGGTGGCGCTGTGCGACGTGTATCAGCCGCACAGGGCGCACGCACAGTGCCCTTCAGTTTCTGGATCGTCGAAGATCTCATACCTTCATTCAGAGCCGTCTGTGAGTGTTCATTGTGAGTCTGCGACGCACCGGAATCCCACGGTCCCCGCTCGATCCTTTCCGGGGGCCATCATCAGTAACTTCCCGTGCTCGTTGAGCTTATAGGCTTGCGGGAAATACCACTTTGAACCCTGGGCTTGATAGTAACTGCCGCCGCGCAGAATTGCAGCCCGGGTGTGGTCGTCAGTGTATTCATCGGTCCATTGCCATACATTTCCTACAAGGTCTTCCACACCAAAAGGACTTGCGCCAGAAGGGTGCGCAGACACATCATCGGGTCCACGCAGAGTCCGTCCCTTTTCAGGAACCGGCACGGTGGCGGACTCCCAGCGGTCTCCCCATGGATATAAGCGCGCGGAGGTGCCTCGGGCGGCATATTGCCATTCCCATTCGTGCGGCAGACGCTTGCCGGTCCATTGGGCATAGGCGCGGGCGTCCTCCAGCGACACCCAGGTTACCGGCTTATTCGCCCACCCCTCTGGATACGCGCCGTTCTTCCAATCTTTTAAAAAATTATGATCGTCGGCTGGGTGATATTTCGTTGCATCCAGGAATTTTTTGAAATCCGCGTTTGTTACCGGATACTTGTCGACGAAAAAGGTCTTGATGGGGACAACGGAGTTATGATCCCGGCGCGCCACGTTCTCCCAAGGGTACTGTACGTCGACGCCGATCTGGTTCTCGCCTTCGATCTCAATTCCTGAAATCTCAAAGGTGAAATCCGCTGCGGGAATGCGAATCATTCCGGCCGAAGCGCTCGTGACGGGTTTTGTGAGCGGGATCTCCGTCATTTTCTGTTGAAGGATATTCCGCTCTTTGGAAAAACTGTCGAGTCGTTTGTTTGTCATCCTGCCCATGTCATTCAGGAAGGCTTTTAGATTGGCATCTACCGCGCTTGTATCGATAGCAAGCAGGGCACCGTAGCCGCTAGCCTCAATGGGGAAGTCGAAAATTAGTTTGCCTCCCTTCGCTTGGGGCTTCAACTCCACGCCTCGGTAGAGGTCGAAGTAGCTCTGACCGGGACGATTCGGCAGTTCCATCTGGGCTCCCAAAACGTCAAACTCGTTCTTGTTGACGATGGTCCAGAGTGTCCGCGAGCGACCCGGCCACTTGCTCGCGTAGATACCTCGTTGTAGAACCGGAGTGTGTGGTTCCCACTCGAAACTTACCAGATTGTCGGCGAACTTTCTCTGTATGTGGCCGATGCGCCTTACGATCTCGGAATCGCGGGGACTCATCTCGTTCCAGATGCCCCAGATGTTCTCCCAGGTCTCCATGCCGAAACCATTGAAGAAAGCGTATTGCAAATCGACGTTCTTGTCGCGTTGCCAACGATCGGAGACATGCATTAAATGACGCCGCTCCAGCCACTTATACTTCGAAACCAGTTGAGGCGCCAGGGAACCGGTTTGGGGCGGTGCACCTGCACTTGGTCCGGGCAAAGTGGCTTGGCCCCAGCTGAGATTGTTATAGGCCAGTGCCTCATCCACGCCCAAATGTTCCGACTCGAAGGCGAGCGGATGGCCCGTCTTATCGGACTCAAGACGGTATTCGCGGGGAACGGCATTCATGGTGTCGCCGTTTATTCCATCGGCGCCCACATCCGCCAACTCCCGGGACAGAGCTTGCGATTCAGGTACCCCAAAATCGCGAGTTCCCTGATCCCAGAGCATCATTGGAAAAAGGACCCGCACGCCGCGACCGTGGAATTCGGCCACCATTTTTTTGATTCCCGGAATGCCGCCGGGCATGTCGCGGAACAGATCGAACTGGCTACGATCGTCAATTCCAATGTTGGGATAGGTGGGCCAGATCAAAACAGAATCGATACCGCCAAAGCGTTTCTTCAGATCGTCCAGGTAACGGTCGACGGTGTACTTACCCGTCCCCGGATCATAGAAGTAGCGGTCTTCGATCATCATCTGGGGTTGCATGAAGCTGCTTTGAGTCCACTTTAACTCCGGCCGTTCGTACTCTTTGCCGTCATAGCCGATCCGCTTCAGGTACTCCATTCGCCAGCGCTTTATGTCGGTGATCCATTTGGGAAACTCCGCGGGAGTCCGCGGCCCCTCGATCTGGTTCCCCATCAGGCGAATGCCGGGGTCTTGAGCGGACAGTGTAAGGCAACCGGCAAGCGTTGAGACGATCAGAAAAGCAGAAGTTGTGCGCATAGGGTTCATTGAGGTTAAAACGCAATCCGTACGCCAAAGGTGACCGATCGCGGCAAGTTCTGGCTGGTCGATCTCCCAAAGAGCGAACTGGATAAGTCACTTACGGGGTTGAGCAGGTTCACCCGATTGAATAAGTTGAAAATCTCTCCACGCAGTTGTAAGTTGGCACCCTCCTTGACAAACCACGGAATCCGGGTGTTCTTTACAATGTTGAGGTTGACGTTGGCCAGGCCAGGCCCCTGGAATGTGTTTCGTCCCAGATTCCCTTCTTGTCCGGCCGCCGGAAGCGGGAAAGCCGAGGCCGCGAACAGGCCTCTTTGGAAATCGCTCCGAGACGTTGCCAGGGAGTTGCCGAAGCTGGGGGTATTGGGCGCATCGTAATTGTTTCCGTCCGCGTTAAAATCGCCTCGGGGATAGGGCGCCGTGGTTATCACGGAAAAGGGCAGGCCGCTTTGGAAGATCGAGATTGCTGACAACTCCCAACCTCCGGTGATGTTCTTCGCAAAGCCGCTACGGACCAACGAGGGGATGGCATACACCGCGTCGAAAGTGAAGCGGCGGGAAACACTGTAGTCGGAGCGGGCATGCTGCGAGGTGGGATTAGAGACATCGTATACGTTCCGGCCGCCGCCTACACCATTGTCATTGCTCGAAGTGAGGTCGGTTGACTTTCCGAAGGTATATACTCCTTTTGCGGAGAGTCCCTTCGAGAATCGTTTGCTGATCAGCACCGAACCGTAATGACCGTCAGAATAGCCGATCGTCCTGCCGAAGATGATGGGGCCGAAGGACGAATTCAGCCTTGTTAGGGATCCGTTGTTCTTCAGCAGGTCTCCGCTGAACCGATTCGCGTCGGTTTGCAGATAAAGATTGTCACCATGGTTGCCCAGGTAATCAGCTTCTATCAGGATTGAACTGGTGAGCGCCTTTTGGATTTGCAGGTTCCATACCTGGGCGCGCGGCTCGTCAAAGTTAGGATTGATTCCCGATACTGTTAACGGAGTGCCCTGCAGACCGCCCCTTTCGTTTGCCTTGAACTGCACGCCATCAGGTAGCGGGAAGAACAGCCCATCCTTGCTCCCCAAAGAGTATTTCAGAGTTTGACCGTTGCGGACGTCAAAAGTAACCTGTCCGAAGGGTGGATTGCCGCGGCCGTTCCCAGCCCACGACAGATCGCCTACGCGATTGTAGAACAAGCCATAGCCGCCGCGAACCGCCAGTTTGCCGTTCCCAAACACGTCCCATCCGAAGCCAATGCGGGGGTTCCAGCCCTGAGGACTGTTCGTGGAAACATAACCCGGGCCTGTTACCCGCATGCTACCGTTGGCGATCTGATCATTGAACGTGGCCCCGCTGCCAGGGGTGAACAATGACAACGGCGTTCCGCTGCGGTCTACTTGCGCCAGATGTCCGAAGTATTCGTACCGAAGGCCGAGATTGAGCGTGAAGTTGCGCCGCAACTTCCAATCGTCCTGAACGAACCCACTCACATACGTCATGTGGACCCGGGTGTACAAGTTCCTGGCAATGGTCTGGCTCCGGGTGTCGATAGTGGGGCCGCTTTGGAGGTAGGGCGTGTCTTGCGC
>JAYTFO010000407.1:0-3322 GCA_043734305.1 Acidobacteriota bacterium
AAGAGCCGTTGTCGATGGAAGCGCTCGCGGTATGCGCGGAGTCCGCGACCGCTTTCACGTCGTGTGCCCGAGCTACGGGGGCGTGGTTCGACCCCGTGGTAGCAATCGCGCATTCCGAAAATTGCAGATTGTAACTGGTGCCGTTGGCCGCGCCCGACGGAACGTCATGCACGGTTACGACATAGCTTTGTCCGGCTGCGATCGCCATAGCGAAACTCTGCACGCTGCTGCTCGTTCCAGAATCCGCGTAGAAGTTAGTGAGAAGGTCGCCGGGATTGAAGGCTGGCGAATAGGCATTGAGGAATAGATTCACTCCGCTCGTCGCAGTCAATGTGAACACAGTGCAAGCGTCTTGCGTCGCCGTAAACAGGTAGCTGTGGTATTGGCGGAGACTGGCGTCGAAAGCGCCTGGCCACGGCTTGGGCGTGGTCCCGCAGCTTGCCGGCACACCGTTGCGCAACACCCTGCCGGCTTGCGTTCCGGTAGCGGCGACGACTCCCGCCAGCGGCGATGGGGGAGCGTTGGTGTTGAGGACTGTGCTGAGGTTGAACACCGGTCCGGTGGGGATTGTGAATCGCAACGCCCGTGGACTGGGTCCGCCCGTGTATGCCACGCTGAGCACAAAGTCGATCGGCTGACCGCATGGATAGTCGGTAGCGAGTGTAAAAGTAAACGGACTCAGATTGTTCCCACTGCCGCTGAGCCTCGGCAAATTCGCATACGCAGAAACGCCGGGCTGAGTCACGGTCACGCCCGCCGTGGTAGTGGTAAGGGACGCGCTGATGCCGGTAGCATCCACCACGCCGCCCGTGTTCTTGAGTTCGACGTTGACGATGCCTCCTTCGCCCGCCTCCACCAGGCCGTTGCCATTTCCGGGATGATCGGAGGCGGTGACCGCGCCCAGTTCAGGATTAGCCGCGCCGGCAACTCCGAGCGCAACCAGCGCTTCAAACGCCATCACGATTCCAGCGCCGGAGTCGCGGTCGCTGCCGGGCCGCATGATGTCCACTGCCGAAGTCGTAAGAGCGCTGCGCAACTCGCCTGCCGATGCAGTTGGGCTCGCCGACTTCAGCAGCGCAGCGATCGCTCCGGCATGCGGAGCCGCCGCCGACGTGCCGTAGAACGGGCTCCCGAAGCCGCCCACGCCCGTGACCGAAACTCCGTCAGCAGCGGTGAGGTCGGGCTTCTGCCGCACCATTCCACCAGTTGAAGATAAGTCGCCGGGCGTGATCGCCGTTCCATCCGCGTGATAGAAGAGATGCCGCGGTCCGTCGGAGCTGAACAGTTCGATCTGATTCGCGGCGCTGAAAGGATTCGGAAAAGGACCGCCCGCGGTTACCGGACTCCACGCTCGCAGCGCTGGCGTTGCCGCCACGCTGTAGGCATTCGCCGCGTGCGAATGGCCGTGCGTTTCTCCCGCGCTCGCTAGCGATAGTCCGCCGCGAAATGTGTTCAGGTGAAAGTAGCGATTGTGCGCGCCCGCATGTTTGAATACCACCAGCCGGTTGCCCGCAACATTGTAGGTTGGAGACAGCGACTCCACCGGGTCCTGCGTGCCGTCCTGCACATCGGTGGACGCTTCCAGAACGGCGGTGCCCGTGGAATTCAGCACAAACAGATCGTAGTCATTGTTGGACGCACCCAGTGGGTCGGACCAGAACAGTTCCACATAATTTCCGCCATTGGCGGAGATCGCGTCATATTGAGTCGTGCCAAACAGGTGAACAGTGCCGCCCGCGAGCAGGCCGAGCGAACCTCCGTCCACAAAATCACTTTCGTACGCACCGGCGCTGGCGCTATCCAGATTGCCTTCATTGCCTGCGGAGGAAAAATAGAGCGCGCCTTCGGCGGTCACATCATTGACTGCCTGTAGGATCAGCCCGCCGTTACTGAGCGAAACGACCGCCGCAGTTTGCCCGTCCACGAAAGGATTTTCGTCGAAGTAGAAGACATCGTCGATGATGATGTCGCAGCCCGTCGCGCGCAGGTCCCGAATATTCTGTGCGAAGCTGGCGACTCCGTTAAACGCGGTGGCGAAATAAAGTTGCGCCCCGGGCGCGAGGTCGTGAACGATTTCCATCATGGCCGTGCCTTCATCGCCGCCCCCGAGTTGTCCCGGAAGCACGGTGACATTCGGCGGCAGGTCGCCCAATGCCTGACTTGCCGCCAGGCTGCTGGCTCCGTCCGAAAGCACGCCGATCTTGATGCCCGCGCCGTTCACTCCAAACGCCATGCGCGCATCGAATGCCCGATGCGTCAGATCGCCTTCCGAAGTCTGACTGCCCTGGCCGGTGGGAGCGAGACTCGTGCCGGCGGGCCGGATGATGCGCGCGGGGCCCAACCGCCCTACCAGAAATTCGCTGACTCGCGCCGACCGCAAGGCAAAGTTGGTCCGCGAAGAAACAGAAACGTATTCCGGCGCTGCGGCTTCATACCGCGCAGTCATGGCTTCCTGCCGCGGCGCAATAAAGATGACATCCGGCCACGCGGCAATATCTTCCAGACGCGCCGCCGGAAGCAACGCCCGGACCGCGCGAGAAGCGGGATAGTAACTGTAAATTGTCGCACCCTGGTCCTTCAGCCGAGCGAGCAAGTCGTCGGTGACGTCGGCAGCAATGTCAACCATTACGTTGCCGTCGTTGTCGACGTCCACGCCGGTTGCAAGCGAGGGCACGCCCGGCGCTGCAGCCAGTCCCCGGAGCATCCGCGCGGTGTAGAGCAGTTTCGAACTGATCTTGTTCTGGGCCGGAGTGCGAGTTTGTTTGTCGAGCAGAAGAGCGTGGATCTGCTGCGCCGCCGAGGGTCCGATCGCAGCCTCACTTTGTACGATCGCGCCGGATGCGTCCAGGTTAATCAAGTCCGGCGATATCGCCGGACGGAACCGGTGCGTGATCGCGTCGGTGCCGCGGCCTCTCGCGGGGCGTTGTGCGAGCACTATCGAGGACTCGATCAACACGCTCAGGAAGATGAGCGCAAGTGCACCAACTCTGCGCGCTTGCATGAAGTTCCTCGCCGGGATATAGAAGCCATCTCATAAATACTTTCCGGGAGGGCACGGCTTCAGCGTGCCGCCAGAAGTCGCCAAACTAGCGGGCGTTAGCCCCAGAGGGGTGCGGCGTCTTACTTTCTGGGTTCATTTTGAGATAGCTTCTAGGATCTTCATCGGCAAAGCGTGGGATTTCGATAGGCCGGAAACAGGCAGCCTCGGGAAGTTGGGGGGCGGCAGTTGTCAAATTACTGTCAATTATGGGATTGGTTGTTAACGTAGGCCGCTATTTAAGCCATTTTTCGCGCTATCATTCTAATCCGGCATGAAAACTGC
>JAYTFO010000408.1:0-6383 GCA_043734305.1 Acidobacteriota bacterium
GGGAGTTCCCATCATGAAGTATGGGGACTTGCAGAAATATTTCGCGGCGACGACGACCAGTGCGCCGTCGCTCGCGCAAGTGCGGGACGCGGTGCGCGAGATTCGTAAAAGCAAAGGCATGCTGATCGTGCCCGGTGACGCGGACTGCCGCAGCGCCGGATCGTTCTTCAAGAACCCCGTACTCAGCGAAACGGCATTTCAGGATCTTGTCCATCGCTCTGCATCCAAGGGCTTGAAGATTCCCAGCTATCCGGCGCTCGACGCGCAACACAAAGTTTCGGCGGCGTGGCTGGTAGAACATTCTGGATTCGCCAAGGGGTTCACTCTGGGCGCGGCAGCGATTTCACACAAGCACGCACTGGCCTTGATCAACACCGGTCAAGCCCGCTCGTCGGATATCGTGCGGCTCAAGGACGCGATTCAAAACGGCGTTCAAGAAGCTTGGGGAATCGCGCTGGAACCGGAGCCCGTGTTCGCAGGATTCTGAGGTTGTTGTGTGGGGGGCGCCCGCCCCATACAAACCTGGCGGCGCTACACCTGATCCACGAGGCGCCTTGCTTCCTGAAAAATCTCCACGAACATCTGCCGCGTGAGTTTGCCGGTGTTGGTGTTTTGATTGGAAGGATGGTACGAAGCAAGCAGAATCATGCCGCTGGGCATTTGGTATCGCGCGGCGTGCCGAAAGACGTAGAGCGCTTTGGTAGAGATCACGCTGCGGCGCTTCAGGAAATTCAAATAAGCATCGAATCCGATTTTTCCCAGCGCCACAATCACCTTTAGATTTTCTAACCCATCCAACTCGCGCTCCAAATACGGCGCGCAGTTGGCAAGTTCCAGCGGCAGCGGCTTGTTATCAGGAGGAGCACATCGCGCGGCGGCGGTAATGTAGAGGTCGGTGAGCGTCAAACCATCGCTGCGATCGGTCGCCGTAGGCTGATTGGCAAATCCCGTTTCATACAAAACGGGAAACATGAAATTTCCGGAAGAATCGCCCGTAAACGGTCGCCCCGTGCGATTGGAGCCGTGGGCGCCGGGAGCAAGGCCGAGAACCAGTACGCGGGCATTGGGATCGCCGAAGCCGGGCACGGCCTTTCCCCAGTATTCGCAACCGCGGTAGGCGCGACGTTTCTCCTGCGCAATTTTCTCCCGATACACAACCAGCCGCGGACAGCGCGCGCAGGCCACCACTTCGCTGTTCAGAACCTTCAGCCACTGCGGAGGTCGCATTCGTTCCATTCTAGTGAAATCAAATGTAGTGAAATCAAAACCGCGGCAAGCCCCGTCTCTACTCTGAGGCGTGCACAGAAACGGCAAAGTTCTTAGGGCCTATAACCGTGCCGTTTCTCACCCCGCAGACACACGGGGTTTGGAAAATCGATGTTCGTGCAGCTTCATATTCACACGTGCTCCACGAAAAATCACGCCTTCCATTTGCAGACGGAATCTCTGCTCGGCCGCAGCTTCTCCGGGCAACCTGATCGCCCCTCCCGATCCCACCACGCGATGCCACGGCAATCCCTGCACCAACTGCAGCACGCGGACCACCTGTCGCGCCGCCCCTGCCCATCCCGCCGCCCGAGCGATCGCTCCGTACGTCGAAACTTTTCCTTTCGGCAGTGCTCGAATGCAAGCCACGATCCGCGCGCGTTTGACGTTAGTGTTAGATTCTATTTCGGAACGGAAACCGGATTGTCGTGGTTTTTTCACAATCAAACGATGTACAACAGATTATAAGGCGCGACAAACCGTAGAATCTCAAGCAGCATCACAGCTCTGATCGGAAAACGTTGTCGGAGATCCAATGCTTCGTATCATGAAGACTCTGTTCCTGATGGTTGCCGTAGGTTGGTTTGCCCTCTCTGCCGCAAGTTGCGGCACGAACCACGCGAAAGTGCGTTTTGTCCAAGCTTCTCCCAATGCACTGAGTGTCGACGTCGCCGTGGATGGAAAAACGGTCGTGACGGACCTCGCGTTCGGAGGACTTGCGCCGGCGACCGACTACCTCACGATCGAGGCGGGTAATCGCAAGGTGGAAGTTCGGCCCACGGGAACGACGACTGACCTGATCAATTCTACGGTTGCCTTCGCGAGCCAGAAGAAGTACACCATGCTGGCTGTAGGATTAGTCCCCCCCGCAAAACCCACGATCGCGGCGCTCCTCAAGACAGATGACAATTCTCCGCCCCAGTCTGGCAACATCAATCTGCGCGTGATCCATGCCTCGACCGCGGGTCCGCCTAACCTGGATATCTTTGTAGTAGCACCGGGCACCAACATCACAAATGCGACCCCGAACATTTCCGCACTGGCCTATCAGCAGGCAAGCGATTATTTGAACGTTCCAGCGGCAACCTACGAGGTCATCATGGCGGATCCCACGGATCGAACAATAAGGCCGGTGGATCGGACCTATACACTCACCGCTGGCCAGATTCGGACGCTCGTTGTTGTGGATCTTGCAGGCGGGAGCGCGATCTCTCCGATGCCACTGGAATTATCTGATCTCAACTAACACGAACGTGGGCGCATCATAGCCCGATCCACCCCGCCCGTATGAGCCACAACGACGTCACCGATACCGCCAGCCACAAGAGCACGCCCTGCAGCAGCGGACGCACGCCGACCTGCTTCAGCGTGCCGATCGAGATCCCACTCCCGATCAAAAACAGCGTTACCGTCATCCCGATCCGCGCCGCTTTACTGATCCACGGATAGATCACCGCCCCTGCGCTCACATACGTGTTGCAGACCGCCGCCAGGCAAAACAGCGCGATAAACCACGGCCACTGGATTTTCGCTTTCGCATGACGAGCGAGCGCTGTCACTAACGTCAGGGGGACGATCCACAGGGCGCGCGCGAGCTTGACTGTCGTGCCCACCGCCAGCGCGACCGCGCCGTACTTGGCGGCCGCTCCCACTACTGAACTCGTGTCATGGATGGCGAGCGCCGCCCACAACCCGAACTGCGACTGGCTGAGATTGAAAAATCCCCCGATGAACGGAAACGTGAGCAGCGCCACTGAGTTCAAAACAAAAATCGTCCCCAGCGACACCGCCATCTCTTCACTGCTCGCTCCGGCCACCGGGCCGACCGCGGCGATGGCGCTTCCCCCGCAGATGGCGGTCCCCGCCGAAATCAGAAACGCAGCCGTGCGCTGGACTTTCAGCAGCACTCCCAGCCCCATGCCCACGGTCATGGCGAAGGCGATGCCCAGCAGCGTATAGACGAATCCGCTGCGCCCGGCGCGCACCACTTCGTGCAGATTCATTCCAAAGCCCAGCCCGACCACGCTCGCCTGCAACAGAATCCGGGAATACTTCGCAGCCGGTGCCGCGAACGGATTCTTGAACAGCAGTCCGAACACCAACCCCAGCGCCAGCGCGAGTGGCGGAGAAGCCCATCCGCTAGCCGCGAACCCCAGCGCCAACAGAAACAATATTGTCGGAATCATTGAAGGGAGCCGGGCCCCGAACGAGGCCCGGAAAAATCTACGCAGCCGCGCCTGTCTTGAATGACGCCACCCCATCCTGCTCGTTTGCGAACACTTCAAAAATTGTGACCAGCTTGGTGACTTGCAGTAGATCGTCCACGCGCTGCGTCAGGCTCGCGAGTTTCAGAGCGCCGCCCGCGTTGCGCGCCGTCGTAAACAGCGAGACCAGCGTACCCAGGCCGCCGGAATCGATGTAGGTCACGTCCCGCAGATTGAGCACAACCTTCGGGCTCTCGCCCAGCAACTTCTTCACAGCGTCCCGCAGGCTCGCAGACTCTTCCCCAAACACGATGCGCCCGCTGGCATCCACCACCAGCACTCCGTCCACTGTTCGTGTGCTCAATCGCAATTGCATGAATCTCTCCTTGTTCCGACCGGCATAGTTCGGACCAGCCCGCATCCAAGCCTCAAAAGCCTACCGCGCCCGGACTCTCTACGCAAGGACCGTGCCCCATCTTCCCCGCAAAATCGAGCGTCTGCTAAAGAGCGGACGACTCTTCCGGAGCCTGTATAATCAGAAATTCCTCATGAGCTACCAGGTCCTGGCCCGCAAGTACCGTCCGCAGAAATTCTCCGATGTCATCGGCCAGGAGCATGTTACCCAGACTTTGAAAAATGCCATCGCGCAGGAACGCATCGCTCATGGATACATTTTCAGCGGGCATCGCGGGATTGGCAAAACCACCGTCGCGCGCATTCTGGCGATGGCTCTGAATTGCCGCTCGTCAGCAAAACCCGTCCCCGAGCCTTGCGGCGTCTGCGAATCCTGCACCGAGATTCGCGCCGGCAATGCCGTCGACGTGATCGAAATTGACGCGGCCACCAATCGCGGCATCGACGAGATCCGCGAATTGCGCGAAGGCGCCCGTTATCTTCCCGCTCGCGACCGCTTCAAAATATATATCCTCGACGAAGCCCACCAGATCACCGACGCCGCCTTCAATGCCCTGCTCAAGACGCTAGAGGAGCCGCCTTCGCACGTCGTGTTCATGCTGGCCACCACCCAGCCCGAGGACATTCCACAAACTATCCGTTCACGTTGTCAGCATTTCAGCTTTCGCGCCGTCAAGTTTGCGGACATCCTCGGCCAGCTCCGCGAGCTGACCCGTCGCGAAAATATCCCCGCCGACGAAGATGCGCTCGCCCTCCTGGCCGAGGCAGGCGACGGTTCGATCCGTGACGCGCTGTCGATTCTCGACCAGGCCATCGCGTCGACCGCCGACCATCTCACGCTCGATTCCGTACGCCGTCTGATCGGCGCGGCCCCCGCCGGAGCACTCGAAGCCGTCATGCAGGGAGTCTCGGAAAGCTCCAGCGAGAAAATTCTGCTGCTGGTCGATGAACTCATCGCCGAAGGACACAGCCCCGCCCATTTTGCGCGCCAACTCGTACGCTTCCTGCGCAATGTGACCGTTGCCAAAATTGCCGGAAAAGATTCAACGCTGCTTCAGATCTCCGAAGACGAACGCGCCCGCGCGGCTCGCATTGCCGAACTGTTTGGAGAAGAAGACCTGGCCCGGCACTTGCAGATCATGCTGCGTACCCACGGCGAACTCGGCTATCGCCAGGACCAGCGCTTTCATCTCGAGCTCGGCCTGCTCAAGATGTCCCACGCCCAGCGACTGTTACCGCTCGAACAATTGCTCAGCGATGTAGCGCCCTCAACATCGGCAGCCCCGCGACCCGCCGGAAGGCCGGTGCTGGCCGCGACCAGTGAAGTCCGGCGCACCGAACCGCAAGTGCCTGTGCGTTCCAATTACGTTTCTCCCTTTGCGGCTGACTCCGCCCGCAAGAACACTCCTAAAGCCGAAGCAGCCAGCAATGCGCCTGCGAGTTCCCCGCGCCCAGCAACCTCGGGAGGAACCGTCGTCATCATGGGATCGTCAGCGCCTGCGTTCGCGGAGATGACACCGGAACCACAAGCGGCGCAAGCAGCACCCAAGCCAGCTGCGGCCAAGAGCGAGGACAGCGCCGAATCCCTGCGCGACGTTGCCTTGAACGCGCTCAACGCGCAACCCATGCTTGTCTCCATGCTGGAAGCCGCGCAGTGGACTCTGGAAGGAAATTCTCTGGTCGCGAGAGTAGCGTTGTCGAGCACGATGATCGATATGTCGTTCACTGCCGACGCGCGCCGTATCGCCTCAGCCGCCGCCAGCGGCGCAGCCGGAAGGCCGATCAAGATGCAACTCCTTCCCGGAGGAACCGCGCAAGCCGCATCTCCGGTGAGACGTCCCTCGGCAAATGGAACTGCACGCAACCGCGCCGAGCAAGACCCGGTAGTCCGCAGCATCCAGGAAAAATTCGGAGCCGAGATCAGAACCGTGATCGACTACGAGAAAGAGAATTTGTAATTTGGCAATTTGTAATTTGTAATTTAAGAGCTCACGAACCCGGCATAGCTCCAGATTCGGCGGGTCTTAAATTACAAATTACAAATTACAAATTTTTCGATCCCCTATGTCCGGATTCAACATTCAGGAACTGATGTCGCAGGCCAAGCAGCAGTACGAATCGCTGCAAAAGAAGATGCAGGAGACCGTCGTTGAGGCTTCCGCGGGCGGTGGCACCGTCACTGTAAAGATGGACGGCCGCAAACAAATCCTCGGCATCGTGATCGATCCCGAAGCCGTAAAAGCAGGCGACGTAGAAATGCTGCAAGACCTGGTCATGGCCGCCGTCAACGAAGCCAGCCGCAAAGTCGACGAAGCCATGCAAGCCAGCGTCGGAGGCATGTTAGGAGGACTAGGCGGCCTCGCTGGGAATTTGTAATTTCGTAATTTTGTAGGAAATTTGTAATTGGTAATTTGTAATTGGTAATTTGAAAACCATCTGGCCCGCAGCCCAACCGCTCACGGCAGTTCAATTACAAATTACAAATCACAAATCACAAAT
>JAYTFO010000409.1:0-3850 GCA_043734305.1 Acidobacteriota bacterium
GGGGGCAGGTTTGCCTTTGATTCGCTGCACGTCCTGCTGCAGGGGATGGGCGAAGGCCATCGCTGGTCGCCATCGGATCTCGACGCCAGCGTGGTGGCGGCTTCGTGCTGGCTGATCCGGAGTAACACGCTGGACAGAGTCGGTGGTTGGCGGATGAGCGAGGAGGAGCGCGCCGAGCCGTCGCAGGCGCTGCTCTTCCGGCTCTGGCGCCGCGGCTTTCGCATCTACACTTTGAACGACCTAACGCTGGTCATCATCACGGCCGGCAGTCGTCCAACCTCGTATTTGCGGCCCGAAACCCCGGAGCATGACTGGATCGCCGAGCACCTTGATGATGCTGCTTTTGCCTCCGAGCTCGCCGCGCGCATGCCGAACACCAATGCCTTTGCCGACAGTCGATCACCACGCCGGCCGCCGTATTGGCGCCGCGCGATTGCAGGCATTCTGGCTAACATCGGGATAAACCCGCGGGTACCGTCGATTGCGATGCGCCATGGCTGGAGCCGGGGCGCCTATCTTCGCTATTTGCGCGAGTTTCTCAACCTCGACCCGACAGCCCTCCGAGGCGCGGCCCCTGCGGTCCGCGCTGAAGCAGTCCGACGCGCCTGCCGAATTGCGATTGGAACGCCGGTGGATTTTCGCGCCGGGGCGGGTGGAGCACGTTACCTTGCCACCGGCTGGTCGGTTCCCGAAGTCGATGGCGTCTGGAGTGACGGGCCCTCTGCGTCGTTGCTATTTGACGTCGGAGACCCGCCGACTACCGATGTGCGGTTTGAATTTTCCCTTGTTGTTTTTCAGAACCTGCGAGGCGCCCCTCGCGAAATCGTCATCGACACTACGCGAGGCCAACACATCGATCGCTGGACTCTTTCGGCATCGGCCGGCGATTGGAGCATTGTCGTTCCGACGTCTGCCTGGATCGGGTCTCGCCTCAGCTTGTGCTTTCGTTTTGACGAAGCAAAGTCTCCCACCGAGCTTGGCCTCTCTGCCGATCGTCGGGCTCTCTCGATAAAATTGCGGCGCGTTTGCATCCACCCAGCGTAGTATCTGCCATGGCGGACCCCGCGATTTAGCTTTCAGCCATTCTGACCAAATGATTCGACTTCAACAGAACTCGCGTTTGTCGATCGGCGGTTGTGCCGTCGTGCCGGCGAAGCCTAATCCCGATGCGCGGGGCTGCCTCTACGAAATCTACCGGGCGGAATGGCCAGGGGCGTTCCCAACCGTGCAGTGGAATGCCTGCATTTCAAAAGCGGGCGTCATTCGCGGCGTGCACGTGCACGTGGACTATGAGGAATACTACACGCTGCTCGCCGGACGCGGCGTCCTCGGACTGCATGATATCCGTCGCGAGTCGCCTACCTTCGGGCGCAGCATCACGATCGACTGGCGTGCGGACGACAGGTGCGCCGTTGCTATCCCGCACGGCGTCGCGCATGTCCTGTGGTTTGTCGAGGACGCCGTCCTCGCTTTCGGCCTGAGCAGTTATTGGCGCGCCGAACTCGATGTGGTGGGTTGCCGCTGGGACGATCCGGCACTCGGATTCGAGATACCCGACGGAGCGAAATCACTGTCGCCCCGGGACACCGAGTCGGGCAGCTACGAGGAGATGGTGCAAAGCTACGAATCCTTGCTCGCGCGCTACCTCAGGCAGGCAGTTGAGGTTTAGAACCCGCCGAATGGCCGGCGCTATTTGCCTCTGCACAGCAGTCGTGTGCTTGCAGCCCAGTTCATCGCCTCACAGGGCGACATGAAAAGGCCCGGGAGAATCCTTTCAACCGCCGAGTATTCCCGCTAAGTTCCGAATCGCGATGCAGGAGAATTTCTACCCGGCCGACTTCGACCAGCCGCATCCTCAACGGACGCGCGCCATTCTCAAGGCGCATCCCGAAGTTCGAAGACTGATGGGCCGAAATGCTTACACCGCTCTTATTGCGCTCTTCATCTTAAGCGCGCAAACCGCGATCGCCTACGCGATGGGAACACTCGGGGCCCAGGGATGGTGGCTGAGTTTGATTGTTGCCTACTGCTTCGGCGCATTCGCGAACCACTGCACGTATGTGATCATCCACGACGCGACCCATAATCTTATTTTTCAGAGCAAGTTCCTGAACAAAGTCACCGCCGTCGTGGCGGACCTGCCGAATCTCGTCCCGTGTGCCATCGGCTTCGGCGTCTACCATCTCAAGCATCATGCTCACCAGGGCGATTACGAATTTGATGCGGATATTCCCAATCAGTGGGAGGCGCGGCTCATCGGCGACAAATGGTATTGCAAAGCGCTTTGGTTGCTTTTTTTCCCCGTCTTCCAATTGACCCGACCGCCGCGTTTGAAAGCTATCACCATGTGGAGCGCCTGGACGATCGTGAATCTGCTCTGCTCCCTCGCCTATGATATCGGCATCTTTCGCGTGTGCGGTTGGAGCGGCATTTGGTATCTGGCCTTTTCCTTTTTCTTCTCGGTCGGCCTGCATCCTGTAGGCGCCCGCTGGGTGCAGGAGCACTATACGCTGAACCCAGACCAGGAGACGTTCAGTTATTATGGACCGATCAATTTGGTGGCGCTCAACGTGGGATATCACAACGAGCATCATGATTTCCCTTCCATCTCGTGGAATAATCTTCCGAAGCTGCGGGCGCTCGCTCCTGAGTTCTATGACACCCTGAGATCTCACACTTCCTGGAGCCGGTTGCTCGGGGAGTTCCTGTTCGACAAACGATATACTTTGTTCTCGCGCGTGGAACGGCTGAAGCAAGCTAGTGCAGTTTCGTCTCCTCTCTCACCGATCTAAGTGTTACCTGAGGCGCTTCGAATTCCGTTGGGGTCGCGGCCTCAGCCGAACGGAACGCCGATCTCGCTGCCGAGCTGGGTGAGGAATTGCTTCAAGAACTGCGCGCGTTGCTGCGCGGCGGCTCGGCCGGCGACAGTTTGCATCGTTTCCGCCAGCGTGAGTAATTTGGTGAAGAAATGGTCGATGATGCTGGTGCGGTCATCGGGCACGCGAGTGACCGGAAACGGCTCGGAAGAATTGTAGAACGGCGTGCTGTTCACACCACCGGTAATCAGGGTGCGGGCGATTCCTACGGCTCCGAGAGCTTCGAGCCGGTCGGAATCCTGCACGACCTTCGCCTCGATCGTCCGCGGCGTTACGCGAGCGGAGAAACTGTGTGCCTCAATCGCGTGCTCGATCGCCGGAATGTGCTGGGCGGGGTACCCAGCCGCGCGGAGCAAGGCCCCTGCGTGCTCAGCGGCGAGACGCGACGCCGTTGAGCGTTGCGGTGAGTTCTTCGCGATCACGACGCAGTCATGCAGCCATGCTGCCGGCAACACGACCGCGAGGTCGGCTCCCTCCGCCTCGGCAAGTTTCTTCGCGTTCGCAACGACTCGGCGCACATGTCCCTCGTCGTGCGCCGCGTCACTCGCGCTTTGCTCCTCCGCGAGGAGCGCCGCAAACCGGGCTTCCCACTCGTCGGTTGTCTTCTCGATCATCGTCGAACGTAGAACGTAAATGGGCGAAAGCGCAGGAGTGCTAGTTTTTCTATTACCAGAATAGATTCGACTTGTGAGGCGTCCGTCTCACTGCGTGCCGCTACGAACCTTTGCGCTGCATTGGAAGACGTGGACCTCATGATCGCTGAACGCCTTGAAATGACGTATCGACACGCAGTCGTGCGTTTCGTAAAGGGCGGCAATCAATGTCTGGTAGTTGTTGCTTTGACCCCCGATGTAGTCATTCCTTACGAGGTAAAAATCCTTCAAGCCCAAGCGGGGAATCCAGCTAACGGAAGGATAAATGGGATAGAACTCTCGATCCGGCACGGCGAACCAATTGTCCGGCATGCCAATCAC
>JAYTFO010000410.1:0-15035 GCA_043734305.1 Acidobacteriota bacterium
GCGCTATCATTGCGCGGCTGCGGCGCAACCAGCGTCGCTTCTACTTCATCGCGGCTCAGCGATTTTGGCAACACCTTCCACTGCTTCGGACTGTCGATATTCAGCGTGGGATCTTTTTCGATCTTCCCATCCAGTAGCAAATAACGATAGAGATGACGAATCGCCGAGAGCTTTCTTCCCACCGACCTGCCGTCGAACTGTTGCGTAAACAACTCCTGGATGAAATCGCGTACATCATCGCGGCGCGCTCCCGCCAGCAGCCGGCGGCGGTCCTCCAGAAATTCCGCGAACCTGGACAAGTCGCTGGTATAGGCTGCGATTGTCAGTTTCGCCGAACCGCGTTCCACGCGCAGGTAGTCCAGAAAGGCAGACAGAGTACGGGCGTTGGCTTCGGACGGCACAGAACAAGTATGCGCATTATCGGACGCTGCTGGGAGTGATGAACGGGGTGCGCGACAGCGTTCTTTCAGAAACGCTCTTTTTTATATTGTGCCCATTTTGGGCACATGTTAGGATTGGAAATCTAGACGTATGATTCGGTCCTGTGCGAATCATTGCTCGCAAAACGCTCAAGGACTTTGCGGAGTCGCTTCGCGGCCGCAAGGAGCACAAGGTTGTAAAGGCAGCTCTCGATGCGTGGTTCCATGAAGTCCAGCACGCAGATTGGCATCGCCCCGCGGACGCGCTCCGTGGCTATGCCAACGCCAGCGTCGTGGGCAGCGATCGGATCGTCTTCAACATCAAAGGGAACTCGTACCGGCTGATCATAGCCGTGGACTACCGAAGGCAGATCGTGTTTATCAAGTGGTTAGGAACACATGCAGCGTATGACAAGATCAACGTGAAAACGGTCAAATATGGAGATTAGTCCAATCCGAACGGCAGCCGATCACAAGGCAGCGATTCTCCGCATTGAGAGTCTGTGGGGCGCGGCTCAGGGGACTCCGGAAGGCGACGAACTCGACGTGCTGGCCACGCTGGTGGAGTCTTACGAGAACGAACACCATGCCATCGATCTTCCCGACCCAATTGAAGCCATCAAGTTCCGGCTGGAGCAGGAAGGCAAAGACTACCGGGCATTGGTGGGAGTGATTGGCCAGAGGACCCGCGTCTACGAGGTCATGCGGCGTGCGCGTCCGTTGTCGTTGAACATGATTCGCAAGTTGCACCGCAAACTACAAATCCCCGCGGAAGTGCTGATCCAGCCATCTCGCAAGCCGGCACGCCGGACTTTGGGATGCTCGACGCCTCCAAAGCCCCGCCGACAAAGGACGTAGCGGGGCCTGCTACTGCGGTCCTTGATCGCCCGCGATTCCCGGCGGTGGCGCTGGAATCGTGATGTCAACTTTGGTGACCGGGCCGAGCGTCGAAAGCGGCTTGTCGAATTCCGCCGTGTTACCGACGACCAGCACCGACATCTGATCCCGGTGAATATATTTCGCGGCCACCCGGGCTACGTCTTCTTTGGTCACTTTCTCAATCCCCGTCTGGTACTGTTCCAAAAAGTCCAGCGGATACCCGTAGAACTCGTACGCCATTTTTTCCTGCAAGACTTTTTCGGGAGAGTCGAGCCGGAAGATAAAAGAATTCAGGATCGAATCCTTCGCTCGTTTAATTTCTTCGTCGCCAATCGGCCGTTTCGGCGACAGGTCGGAAAGCTCTTCATCCAGCGCCTGAATCGATTCGATCGTGCTCTGGCTTTTTGTGCTCATGACCATGCGCAGCATGCCGGGATGATCCCATCCCGAACCGATTCCGCCGCCAACCGAGTAGGCCAGGCCCTTCGCGGTGCGAATGTCGCTGAAGAGCCGTGACGAAAATCCGCCGCCGAAAGCTTCGTTGAAAACCGAGATCGCGAAGTAGTCCGGATTCTTGCGCGTCGTGCCCAGGCCAACCAGGTAGATGTTGCTCTGGTTGACGTCAGTCTTCTCGACCAGATAATTGCCGGGCTTGGCGGGAGTGAAATTAACTTCAGCGTCTTTCCCAGCCGGGCCCTTCGGCCACGCTGCAAACGCCTGACGAAGACGCGCTTCCATCGCTACGGAATCGAAGTCGCCGACTACGCCCAAGATAATGTTGTTGGGGTGAACGTAGTTGCGATGCCAAGCGACCAGATCCTGGCGCTTCACCGCCGCAACCGTTGCATACTCGGCCTCGCGCGCATAGGGACTACTCGCGCCATAGGCGAGCTTGGCAGCTTCGCGTCCGGCAATACCGCCGGGTTCGTCATTGCGGCGGGAAATGTTGTCGTACATTCCCTTCTGCGCGATTTCTATTTTGTCGGCACGGAATTCTGGATTCTGCAGCACGTCCGCGAATACTTTGAAAACGTCGTCCAGATCGCCCTTCAAGCAGGACCAACTGATCGTGGTTGAGTCGATTCCGCCGCCCGTTTCTACATGCGCGGCTCGTTGCTCGAGAAAATCGTCGAGCTGATCGCCGGTCCGTGACTTCGTTCCGCCCGTTCGCCAGACTTCGCCGTAGACGTCCATCAGCCCAGTTTTGTTGGCCGGAACTGAACGACCTCCTCCGCGGATGCGGGCCACGCCATCCACCAACGGGAGTTCGTGATCTTCCTGAAGAAACACCACCATCCCGTTGGGCAACACAATGCGCTTCGGTTGCGGCGGATGAAATTGTGGCAGCGGCTTAATCGGTATGTCTTTCCAGTTTGCCGCTTGTGCGAACAGCTGAACGTTGCCGCCGAGTATCGTGACGCACAATGCGAGGAACACAATCAGGCGCGCGCTCTTCACTGGGCACCTCCTTGCGGCACTGCACCGACTCCCGGCGGTCCGCCCGAGAACTCGATGATGCCCACCGTGCGATTGTCGGGAACAAATATCTGATTCGCGATGCGCCGAATATCCGCTTTCGTCACCTTGTCGATGCGGTCCACCGAACGAAACAGTTCGCGCCAGTCGCCAAAGCGCGCCTGGAAGAGTCCCAGGTTCGACGCCAATCCTTCATTCGATCCGAGCGAGCGGATCAGGTTCGCCTTGGATCGCGTCTTGATCATGCGCAATTCTTCATCGGAAATATCTTCTTTCTTAATGCGTTCAATTTCCGCGTGGATCGCGTCGCCCATTTCCTGTGGCTTGTGGCCGGGAATCGGCACCGCGTAGAAAGCGAACAGGTGCGGATATTTACTTCCCGGCAGACCCGAAAATCCCTCCGCGTCGGAAGCAATCTCTTTGTCGCGCACCAACGCGCGATACAGACGCGATGTTCGCCCGCTCGACATCAGGTCCGCGATCGCGTCGTACACGGCATCGTCCGGACTGAACGAATCCGGACGGTGATAACCCTCGAGATAAAAGGGCTGCGCTTGATCGTGCAGCACCACGCGCCGCTCGGACTTCTGTGGCGGCTCGGTCGTTGTGCTCTCGTCGGGCGCAGGACGCACGGGCAACCGCGCAAAATATTTTTCGATAGTCGGCATCGCCTCCGACGCCTTTACATCGCCCACCAGCACAATCACCATGTTTGCTGCGACGTAGTATTCGTTGAAGAACTTCTGCGCATCGGTGGCAGAAAACGAATTCAAGTCCCACATCCAGCCCACCGTCGGCCGGTGGTATGGATGAGCGGCAAACGAGGCGGTCGTAAACTGTTCCAGCAATCGTCCGATCGGATTGCTGTCGGTGCGCATGCGGCGTTCTTCAATCACCACGTTCCGCTCCTTATAAAACTGCCGCATGACGGGATGCAGAAAGCGCTCCGACTCCAAATAGGCCCACAATTCCACGCGGTTGCTGGGAAACGAGTAGGTGTAGTCGGTTTCGTCGTGATTGGTGGAAGCGTTCAGCCCCTCGCCGCCTTCGCTCTCGACAATCTTGCCGAATTCATTGGTGTAGGGCGCGGAGAATTTGTCAGCCTCGGCGATGGCAGCTCTCCATGCCTGCTCCAGCTCCTTAAGCTTCTGGTCGTCGCGACCCACACGCTTGTCACGCTCGGCCAGAAACGGCGCGTAAGCATCTTCAACTTTCTGGAGCGCTTTTTTCTCGCCCTCGTAGTCGCGCGTGCCGATCTTGTCCGTCCCCTTAAACGCCATGTGCTCGAACATGTGCGCCAGCCCAGTCTTGCCCATCGGGTCCTGTACGGAACCGGCGTCCACGTGGGTAAAGAAAGAAAACACCGGCGCTTCCGGCCGCTCGCAGATGACGACCGTCAGCCCATTCGCAAGCTTTTTTACAGTGATCCGTTTCTCGAAAGACGCCAAATCCTGGCTGAATGCCAACGAAGAAAAACAAAGAAATAGAGCGACGAATAAAACTCGACGAGACCTCATTCCACCTCCAACAACTGGAAACATCGTGAAATTCGAAGGTACTTGCGGTCGCCAGAAATTGTCAAACCGGCCGCTGGATATAAGACGTGGCAACGGCGTTTGGGTTAGGAAAGTTCTGATTGAGCCTTCTGTGGTCCTCTGTGTCCCCTGTGTCCTCTGTGGTTCAAGCTCTTAGTCGGTACTTGATCAGTCCCCTGGTTGGCAAGTGCCGCATTCTAGCCCTCCCACACCCACTTCCCACCCACCATGGTCCGCTCGATTGGAATATTGATGACGTTGTACGGATCTTCCTTAAACACATCGCGACCCAGAACAACCAGGTCGGCGAGTTTGCCCGCTTCGATCGAGCCTTTCAAGCTTTCTTCGTAAGAAGCGTAAGCCCCGTTGATCGTGCCCACGCGGATAGCCTCTTCGAGCGTGATTTTCTGTTGCGGCCCCCAGACGTTGCCTTTCATGTCCGTGCGCGTGACTTCCGATTGCAGCGCCATCATTGGTTCGAACGGACCGGGAGGATAATCGGACGCCTGCGTCGGACGAATGCCCGCATCGATAAAGCTGCGCAAGGCAAACATGTGATTCACGCGCTCGGCGCCGTACTCCTTCATCTTCTCGCCGTGATAGTAGGCGTAAGTGGAAAATGGAGTTGGAATCGCGCCCAGCGCCTTGATTCTTTGCACCAGCCCATTGTTGATCACCGTGCAATGTTCCAGACGGTAGCGCGCATCGCGCCGCGGCATTTCTTTTTGCAACCGCTCGTACACCCGCAGCGCGGTATCGATCCCCACGTCGCCGTTGGCGTGCGTGCCGAGTTGCCATCCCGCGGCGTGCGCCTTGTGCGCTTGCTGGTACAGCTCTTCTTCGGACGTCACAAGAATTCCGAAATCATCTGGCCGCCCTATATAAGCCTGCGAAAGGCGGGCCGTTCGTTCGGAGATCGAGCCATCGCAAATCATTTTCTGCGCGCCCACTCGGACCCATTCATCGCCCAGGCCCGTCTTTACACCAGCGGCCAGCATCTGGTCCATGAACGCGTGGAAAATGTGGCAGTAAACGCGCATGGGGAGTTGGCCCGCATCGCGAGCTTCCTGATAAGCCCGAAGATCGTCGGGCGAACCCATGGCGTCGGTGACAGACGTGACGCCCGTGCGGGTCATCATCCTGGAAATCACCTTCACGCCTTCGCGCCGGTCGTCACGAGTGAAGTTCGAGGGGATCACTTTTTCGAAGGCATCTTTGCCGTGCTCACGAACGTGTCCGGTCAGGCCGCCGGTCGCAGGATCGCGATCGTACTTTCCGCCGGGAGGGTCGGAAGACTTGTCGTCGAGCTTCGCCAGTTTCAGTGCCAGCGAATTTGCCCACGCCGTGTGCCCGCCACGATGCTCCACGAAAACGGGATGCTGCGGCAGCGCCGCATCGAGTTCTTCCCGCGTGAGAGGCCGGCCCTCAGACGTTTTCGTATCGTCATACTTGAAGCCGAGAACCCACTCTCCCGGAGGCGTCTTGGCGGCGCGCTCGCGCAGGGACTTCAGGATTTCTGCAATTGAACGCAAGTCGCAATCGACCATCCGCAAATGCGAGAGACCAGCCTCTGCGGGATGCGAGTGCGCGTCGATAAAGCCCGGCAGCACGGTCTTTCCAGCGAGATCGATCTTCTTTGCATTGCCCGCCGCCAGCGCCAGCACTTCATCATTCGATCCGATCGCGAAGAATCGGTTGTTCGAGATCGCAACCGCCTGCGCGCGCGGCTGCCGCGGATTCACAGTCCAGAAATTGCCGTTATAGAGAATCAGTTCCGGCTCGCTGCGCTCCATAGCGAACAGCGAAGACGCACTCACTACACCCAACCCGTAAAGAAACTCGCGACGCGACGCCGGCATTTTTCGAACTCCTTTTGCGCTGCGGGAAACTATACTAGAAAACCGTCGTTGGTCGTTCGTCCTTCGTCGTTCGCTTTTCGTCCTTCGCCGTTCGCAGGACCGTTGACCCCGGCGCACCGCGAACGACGAACGACTTGCAATCACTGACCACTGACCATGCCAACCTCCACCATCGTCGAAGTCGAAGATCGCAAGCTCAAGCTTTCGAACCTGGAGAAAATTCTCTACCCCGCCGCCGGCTTCACCAAGGGACAGGTGATCGATTACTACGTTCGCATCGCGCCGGTGCTAATCCCTCATCTCGCGGGACGCCCACTCACCATGAAGCGCTATCCCGAAGGTGTGGACCATGAATATTTTTTTGAAAAGAACGCGCCCCTGCACCGCCCCGACTGGGTGAAGACCGCGCCGGTGTGGAGTGACAGCAACCGCCGCGCGATCAACTTCATTCTCGCCGACGATCTGTCAACGCTGGTTTGGATCGCGAACCTCGCGTCGCTGGAGTTGCATCCATCGCTAGCACTTGCGTCGCACATCGAAACACCAACCATGATCGTCTTCGATCTCGACCCCGGGCCGCCCGCCAACATCGTGCAGTGCGCGCAGGTCGGACTGTGGGTGCGCGCGATCTTCGACCACTTCGGTCTCCAGAGTTTTCCGAAGACTTCTGGATCGAAAGGCATGCAGATCTACGTCCCGCTCAATACCAAGACGAGTTATGACCAGACCAAATCATTTGCGCACGCGATCGCGCGCCTGCTTGAACAGGAACATCCCGAGATGGTTGTTTCCGACATGAAGAAGGCGGTCCGCACCAACAAAGTATTCGTCGACTGGAGCCAGAACGACCAACACAAGACCACCATCTCCGTCTATTCGTTGCGCGCCCGCGAGCAGCCCACCGTCTCAACGCCGATCACCTGGGACGAAGTCGAGCAAGCTCTGAAGAAGAAAGACGCGCAACGATTAGTTTTCGAAACAGCCGACGTACTCAAGCGCGTTGCGAAGATGGGCGATCTTTACGAGCCACTTCTGAAACTGAAACAAAAGCTGCCGCAACTAGCCGGATTGGGAAGCGATACAGGCAAAGAAGAAAAACCGAAGTCTATTGCCATCGCCGCGCAGGCCGAACCGCGCCCGCGCACAAAGAAGAAAACGTCCGCAAAGCCCCGCAAGGTATAATCCCGATCCATATCAACAGGAGAAATTGGTTTTACTTCTGCAATCTGACCTCGAACTTCTGCAATCGATCTTATGCCTACTCTCTACGTCGGCACCTCCGGATGGGCCTACCCGAGCTGGAAGCCCGACTTCTATCCCGAAAAGCTCGCGCAAAAAAAGTTTCTGAATTACTACGCAACGCAGCTGAATACCGTCGAGGTTAACTACAGCTTTCGGCAACTCGTCAAAGAGACCACCGTGCAAAACTGGATCGCCGAAACTCCCGAGCATTTTCGCTTCACCATCAAAGCGCACCAGGTCTTGACCCACATCAAGCGCCTAAAAGACGCGGACGAATTTCTGAAACGGTTTCTTGGAACTCTGGAAGCGCTGGAACGCGCTGGACGCCTCGGCCCACTGCTCTTTCAACTGCCTCCGAACTTCAAGGCCGACCATGCGGTGCTGACAGACTTCTTGAAGACCCTGCCGCGAACCGTTCGCGCCGCTTTTGAATTTCGACACGACTCCTGGTTCACCGACGCCACCTGGGACACTCTTCGCGAGCGCAACATCGCCCTCTGTGTCGCCGAGACCGAAGAGCGCAATACACCCGATGTGGTCACCGCCGACTACGCTTACTACCGCTACCGCAAGCCCAGTTACACGACTGACGAACGCAAGGCAATGGTCAGCCGCATGCATGAGCACCTCGCCGCCGGACGCGACGTTTTCGCATATTTCAAACATGAAGAGACGCCGGAGGGAGCGCTGTACGCGGTGGATGTGTTGGGGGCGGCGGGTACGGTGGGCAGGTAGCACTTGCATTGTTTTTTGGGTTCAGACGGCGACAACCCAGCGCTCTGGGTTGCATCACTAGCGTACGGGCAATGAGTAGTCCTTGCGGGCAGCACCAACGATCGACACTTTCTCTCTGGCTATGTCTGCTACCCTCTTGAGACTTGCTGCGGGTGCAACGTCATCTCGAAGGCCCGTCATTGTTACCCAGAACTCTTGCTGGTCGCCGGAGACACAGTAGTAGATAACACCTGGACGTTCTGACACATTGTCCAAGCGCGGCCCGCTCGCGTCGCTCACGACAACGAGTTGATACCGGAGCCTAACGCCGCGTTGAGAATAAAAACTCTGAAGAGACAATGGTTCCCGACGATATTCCAGCGCCCCGATTCTCAGTGCTTCTTGGAATTCAGATTCTCTGCTTGGAAACCTACGATGTAACTCGTACCATGCGCGGACAGAAGAGTTGATGCCAGACAAGTAATTTGTGTCTGCGGTCAGGCTGCGCTGCAAATGCGGCGTCCCATCTGGGATGTAGACCATCACTGCCAGTCCCATCACCACCGGAATGGCAAACAGAAACCCGTAGAAGCTCCTACGCCATGCGCCATACGAACTGCAGAAGAGACCGAACGCTCCCACGGCAATGAAGCCAATCGCTGCCGCCAGGTAGGGATACTCGACGTAGTAGACATTTGCACTAATACGCAGTCGACACGTGAAAAAATATAGTCCGAGCATCAGCGCGGGCAGCGAGAAGAGACCAAGAATGACGGTGACGGCCACTCGAATGGCTATTTGTCCGCGATTTTTCATACTCTTGAGATGAGTTTACAGCGCTTAGCGGAGATGACAAGTTAAGTATCGGAAAAAGGCGATGCCCCCGCGATTCGTGTCATTCGTGCTGGTTAGACCCGGGTGAGTGATTTACAAAACTTCTTGACGAAAGTCTCGTGCCGCTTGCGCCACACTCTCCGGCTTGCCCAGATCACGCCACGAATATTCGTCCGCGCGGAAGGCGAGGACTCTTTCTCCCTGTGCCGCGAGGCGCAGATAAGTCGCGATGATCGAAAACGCGCCCTTTTCCGCCATCATTCCAAGAAGACGCGGCGAAATCACGTGGATACCTGAAAATGCCAGCGCGTGCGTTGCTTGTGAGGGTCGCACAAACTCCGGTTCTCCGTCGAGTCCCGCTCGCCGCCCGCAGAGATGGAGGCGCCCGTCGAAGAGTAAATAGCGGGACGTCTCCCGGTCTTGCACTGCAAGCGTTGCGAGGGCCTGGCGTTCCGCGTGAAACTTCATCAGGCGATCAAGGTCAATTGTGCTGACGACATCGACATTGTGAAGAATGAAAGGCTCCTCAGAGTTATTACTTTCCTGAAAAAACCACGCGGCTTTCTTTAGTCCGCCGCCGGTGTCGAGCAATAAGTCTTCGCGGGAAACTACAATCCGCATGCCGAAGTTGTCGTGCGCTTTCAGATAGTCGACCACCATGTCGGCGAAGTGATGGACGTTGACAACTACTTCGCGAATTCCGAAATCGCGCAGACGAGTGAGCGTAATCTCAAGCATGGTCCGCCCCGCAACTTCGACCAGAGCTTTCGGGCGGTCGTCGGTCAGCGGGCGCAGGCGTGTGCCCAGGCCGGCGGCTAGGATCATCGCTCTCATGGGCCGGTTTTCTCCGGCTGCGATTTTTCCAACTCGCGATGCTGCAACACGACCTCGACTCCGTGCCGTCCGCGCAGATGCTTCGCCAATTGTTCCGCGAGAAATACGGAACGATGCTGGCCGCCGGTGCAGCCGAACGAAACCATCAGGTTCTTGAAGCCGCGGCGCTGGTAACTGCTCACGCTCGCATCCACCAGCGAGGTCGCGTTCACAACAAACTGGTGCACGCTGTCCTGCCGATTGAGATATTCAGCCACCGGAGCATCCCGGCCTGTAAGCGGCTTGAACTGCTCTTCCCGCCCGGGATTCGGCAGGCTGCGGCCGTCAAAAATAAATCCTCCGCCATTGCCAGTCTCATCCTTCGGCAGGCCGCGATGGAATGAAAAACTGAATATCCGAACAGTGAGAAGTTCTCCCCCCGGAGCCACACTCTGAAGCTTCTCCGACGCCAGCATGCTGTTGAAGGCCTCCATCAACGTCGGGAGCGCGATCGGCAACTTGACGTTGTGCAGCAACCAGCGGACGTTCTTCAGCGCATACGGCACACTCTGCAAAAAGTGTACTTTGCGTTCGTAAAATCCGCGGAACCCATACGCGCCCAGCGCCTGCATGATTCGGATGTACACGTAGGCGTAGTAATGCTGCATGAACGCCGCGCGATCGAGCGCGATGTGTCCAGCGAGCGCGTCGAGATAATCATCGAGCAATTGCTGGCGCAACTCCGGCGGCAAATCGGCCTTGGCGTCGTAGAGGAGAGAAGCAATGTCGTATTGCAGCGCGCCTTTGCGTCCACCTTGGTAGTCAAGGAAAAAAGGCTGGCCGTCGCGTAACATGATGTTCCGCGATTGAAAATCGCGATAAAGAAAATATTCGCGCGGCGCGCTCAACAGGAATTTCGTCAGACGCCCGAAGTCGTCTTCCAGCGCCTGCTCATTGAATGCAATGCCTGCCAGCCGCAGAAAATAGTATTTGAAATAATTCAGATCCCACGCGATCGATTGCCGATCGAAACTCCCTCGCGGATAACACACCTGGTAATTCAAATCGCGTCCGGCTTCGACCTGAAAACGCGGTAACACAGCCACCACCTTGCGATAGGCATCTAGTGCCTGCGGACCGATCTTGTCGCCAGTCCTATGCTTCGAAAGAAACTCGAAGAGCGTAGTGTCGCCCAGGTCTTCTTCCAGATAAGCGCCCTCGTTCAAAGCTTCTCCATAAATCTCAGGCACCGGCAAACCATGGCGTCGAAAGTGTTTGGAGAATTCGAGGAAGGCAACATTCTCTTCGCGAACGTCATAGAGAATGCCAATCGCAGAGGCGCTATTGTGGGCCAGACGGATGATCTTGCGTCCGGAACCGCCGAGTTGGCCCTGCAACGGCAACACGCGGTCGGCGGGTGCGTGAAAGTGGTGCTCGAAGAGCTGTTTGAGAACGTCCATGAAAAGGTTGCGTCGAACGCGGTTCGACGTCTAAAGATCAAGATACCATCGCCAACGCAAACGTAGCGCCGTGCTAGACTCGCAATGAGTTCACTACACTGCGGATGCGCATCCTTACCCGCTACATCCTGGGCGAAGTCGTCTCCCACGCGCTGATTGGCGCGGCCGTTTTTACTTTCGTGCTTTTCACGCGCGACCTCGGACGCATCCTCGAACTGGTCGTACGCAACAGCGCTCCGCTGCCCAGCGTTTTACAGGTTTTTTTCTTCACGGTGCCGGTCGCGCTCACCTACACAATTCCCATGGGCGTGCTGGTCGGCATTCTGATCGGCCTCAGCCGTTTGGCCGCGGACAGCGAGATCACGGCCATGCGGGCCAGCGGCATCGGGGTTTGGACTTTCCTGCGCGTCATCATGATCTTCGTCGTGGGCGCATGGATGCTGGCGCTCGCGAACAGCGTCTATCTGGCGCCCCGATCTCTGTCTGCTCTCGGAGACCTGCAAAGCAAGCTCAAAGCTTCCCAGGCGTCGTTCGAAATTCAGCCTCGCGTTTTTTATGAGGGCTTCTCCAAGCACGTTCTCTACGTTCAGGATGTGAAGGCCGCCTCCGGTGCGGCAGTCTGGAAAGGCGTGTTCCTCGCCGATTTGAGCCAGCCGTCCGCGCCCCGCATTACTCTCGCCCGCGAAGGCATTCTCACCAGCGAAAGGCCCGACACTCTGGACCTGCACCTCATCGACGGATCGACTCACGAAACCGATCCCAAAAATCCCGACCAATACCAGATCTCCACTTTCGACACCACCGACATTCCGATACAGATTCCCGCCGCCCAAAACAGTCAAACGCCGGAACCGCCTTCGCTGGGCGAGATGAAGGTCTCGGAATTGCTTGCCAAGTCGCACAGCCCCGATCCCATGGCCCAGCGTTGGGCACTGCTCGAGTATCATCGTCGCCTCTCGCTGCCCACGGCGTGCCTGGTGCTGGCTCTGGTCGGAATTCCACTCGGGCTCTCCTCGAAGCGCGGCGGAAAGTCTACCGGCTTTGTACTTACAATTCTGCTGGTGTTCGTCTACTACTCGTTTTCCCTGATCGGAGTTTCACTCGCCCGCCAAGGACGCGTTCCTCCGGGCCTGGGCGCGTGGATGGCGGACATCGTTTTCCTCGTCGGTGGGATTTTTCTTCTTTGGCGATCGGAACGGCGTCCCATCGATCTCTCCGCGTTTCGCTCCTGGTTCAAGATGTGGGCGCCGAAGTTTGCGGCGCGCGGCGATGGACCTGCCCTTTCCATCCAGCACGAGAGCACCGCTGACCGCCTCGCCCGCCGCTGGCGCTTGTTCAATCTACATTTCCCCACCATCCTCGACGACTACGTGCTGCGCGATTTCGCGGTCTATTTCGGACTGATCGTCTCGGCCTTCCTGATGTTGCTGCTCGTCTTCACGCTCTTCGAATTATTGGGAGACATACTCCGCAACCAGGTCTCGGTTTTTACGGTGGGCGAATATCTGCTGAATGTCGTGCCTTATTTCCTCTACAACACGACGCCGCTATGCATGCTGTTGGCCGTGCTCGTGACGTTCGGACTTCTCCAGCGCTCCAACGAAATCACCGCCATCAAAGCGACCGGAATCAGCCTCTACCGAATCGTCGTACCCGTCCTGATTGCCGCCACGCTGGTCGCTGGAGTCCTGTTTCTCTCCGATCAGCTCTATCTCCCCTACACCAATAAGCGTCAGGACGCGCTCCGCAACCTCATCAAAGGTAAGCCTGCGCAGACCTACTTACGCCCGGATCGTAAGTGGATCTTCGGCGAGAACTCCACGATTTACTACTACCAGTTCTTCGATCCCGACCGCGATGTGTTCGGCAGTCTTTCAGTCTTTCAGTTCGATCCGCATACTTTCCAAATCACGCATCGTGTAACCGCCGAGCGTGCGCACTGGTCGGAGAGCATGTCCCGCTGGCTCTACGAGCAGGGCTGGGAGCGTTCCCTGAGTGGATCGACCATTCAGGATTACCGCAAGTTCGAGGTGGCGACGTTCCCTGTGTTTGCGGAAACGCCCGCCTACTTCAAGAAGGAAATCAAGCAGTCGTCGGAGATGAGTTACGAGGAGTTACACCGCTACATCCGGGATTTGGAGCAGAGCGGCTTCGATGTGGTCCGCCTGCGCGTGCAACTGCAAAAGAAGTTGGCCTATCCGCTGATCACGCTGGTGATGGCAGTCATCGCCATTCCCTTTGCACTCAACGCCGGTAAACGCGGCGTGCTGACGGGCGTCGCCACCGCGATCGGCATCGGAGTGGTCTATTGGACGGTGTCCGGCCTGTTCGAAGCCATGGGAAACCTCAGCCAACTCCCCCCGGCGGTCGCAGCGTGGTCGCCCGACCTGGTCTTCGCGTTCATCGGAGGCTATTTGATCCTCCGCATCCCCACCTGAACTAAAATAATCGAGGCACATGACTCCATAGGCTGCAGAAAAACTCAGATGTTGCTCTTGTTTTTGGGTGGCGCAGCGGTTCACCGCTGCGATAACAGCTTTGTTTTGAGTCCGGCTTTAGCCGCGGCGGCTTGATGCAACAGTAAGGGCTGCAAGTCGTGTTGACGCTGCATCCATCAGAAGAGCATTACACACTGGCTGAAGCCGGATCATTCTATCCGGCCCTTGCGGCACGGCTAAAAGCCGAGCCCTCCCGAAATCAAAAGCCCGCTCTACCCTTGAACCAGGCTCGCTACTTCGCCACCAATCCCGCGGGCTGCGCCGAACTCGTCACATTGGTCGCATTGCTCAAGGCCCCGCTGGTCGTGTTCACGTTGAAGCCTGAGATATTGCTCGCCGTGTTATTGGACACATAGAGATACTTTCCGCTGGAGTGCATCGCGATCCCAACCGGCCCCTGTCCGGCCGAAACGTTTAAATTCAACACGCTCAGCACACCGTTAGTCGGATTGATACGAAACGACGAGATCGTGCTGGAAGTGTGGTTGACCACGTAGAGAAAGTTGTTGGTCGGATCGACAGCCATGGCCACCGGGTCCAGACCCAGCGAGATGGGACTCCCCACTGGGATCATTTTGGCATTGTGCACATCATCCGATGACGAAAGGCAGTTCGTTCCATCCGGAACCGTGCAGACCTGGTAAATACTCAGGTTGTTGGTCGTCACATTGGTGACATAAACGAAGAGCCCACCCGTTCCGCCTGTGGGCGTCGTGGTGATCGCCAGCACGGAACTGGGATTGGAGGCGGTAGCGTAGGGCGATCCAATCAGTGGTCCCGCGACCACGCCCGAGCCTTGCACCACATACTCGCTGATGGTGTTGTCGTTTGTGCCCACCAGATCCTGGTTACCCGTGACATGCACCAAGGTGCCAGCCACGGTTCCGCCCGGGGGGATGGAGTTGGGATCATTGAATGTGCCGGTGATGGACGCCGTTACCGATGTCGGAATGAAATTGAGCAGGACCGGCCCGCCCACCTGCGTCAGACTCGCGGAACCCGTCGAGGTCGTAAACACAGTAATTGCCGGAGGTTCCCCACATCCCTGGTTGGAGTGGGCCTGCTGACACGCCTGCGCGGGTATAGTTCCCTGGCTTACGACAATCAAAAATGTCCCCGCCGCATCGCGGGCCATCGCAACCGAATTCTGGATTGGAAGCGCTGTAATGGTTGGTGTGCTCAAGGCGCCGTTGTCATTGATGGTGTAGGTCGTGATTGTGTTGGAGCCAGTGTTGAGCACGTACGCGACCTTCCCGCTCGGGTCCAGAAGGATACTCGACGGAGTGACATCGGCCTTGGCGTTCGT
>JAYTFO010000411.1:0-1886 GCA_043734305.1 Acidobacteriota bacterium
CGTTCTGGTGTGCAGGTGTGCAGCGCAACCGTGCATCGGCGAGCTTGTCGTTCTAGTATCATGGTTCGATCAAAGTAGCTTACGGAAGGTACACAAGTGAAACCATCCTACGAGAATTCGCTGAATCGACGACGGTTTCTGCAAACCGCCAGTACCGCGGCCGCATTTGGATTCACGTGCGAAGGGGCGACGCGGAACGTCTCGATTGTTGTCGATCCCGCCGACGCGGTTGCAGGTTCAGCTTCTGCTAAATGGGCCCTGAGCGAACTCGAGCGATCTCTCGACGCCGTCGGAGTTTCCGTACAACGATGTGAGCGAACCGCGGATGCCAGGACCGGCAATCGGTGCATCGTCGTTGCCGGCGCAAACTCGCTGGAGGCAAAAGACGTTCTCAGGCAGGCCGGGGTGGTGCCGCCGAACACGCCGGAAGCGCTGGCGCTCGTGCCCGGAAAAGCGGCAGGAAAGCCTGTGCTGCTGGCCTGCGGGTATGATCCGCGCGCGCTGGTTTTCGCTTTGCTCGATTTATCGGATCGTGTGCAAAACTCAACTGATGTCTCGGCCGCGCTCGCGGTGGAAAAACCGACAGTCGAGCGCCCGGCCAACGCGATTCGCAGCGTGATGAGACTGTTCTGCAGCGATGTTGAGGACAAGCCCTGGTTCAACGACCGCGAGATGTGGCCGAAGTACCTGACCATGCTCGCCTCCAACCGCTTCAACCGGTTCAATCTCGCGCTCGGCATCGGCTACGACTTCATTCGCCAGGTTACCGACGCGTATTTCCTATTCAGCTATCCATTTCTGATGGCCGTGCCCGGATACCATGTGCGGGTTCCGCAGTTGCCGGATTCGGAACGCGATCAAAACCTCAAGATGCTCCAATACATATCCGGGGAAACTGTTGCACGCGGCATGCAGTTCCAATTGGGTCTGTGGATGCACGGCTATGAGTGGATCGACAGTCCGAAGCCGAATTACACAATTGAAGGACTCACGCGCGAGACGCACGGGCCATACTGCCGGGAGGCGGTCCGCGCTCTGCTCAAAGCCTGTCCAGCCATCAGCGGCGTGACTTTCCGGATTCACGGAGAGAGCGGCGTAGAAGAAGGCAGTTACGAGTTCTGGAAAACCATCTTCGATGGGGTGGCCACCTGCGGTCGTAAGGTCGAAATTGATATGCACGCCAAGGGCATGGATGAAAACATGTTGAACGTGGCGGTCGCAACCGGGATGCCTGTCAAAGTCTCTCCCAAGTACTGGGCGGAGCACATGGGTATGCCTTACCACCAGGCCGAGATTCGGGAAATAGAACGGCCCAAGCCGGGCCACACGGGCACAGGGCTCATGAAGTTAAGCTCCGGCTCGCGCAGCTTTCTGAGATACGGCTATGGTGACCTGCTGCGCGAAGATCGCAAGTGGGGTGTGCTCCATCGAATCTGGCCGGGCACTCAACGGCTGCTCCTATGGGCAGATCCGGTGACCGCGGCCGCGCATTCCCGCGCATTCAGCTTTTGCGGAAGCGACGGTGTCGAAATCATGGAGCCGCTCTCGTTCAAAGGCCGACGCGGGTCGGGGATTGCCGGCGATCGATGCGCTTATGTGGACGCGACCCTCAGACCGCGCTGGGATTGGGAAAAGTATGTTTACAGTCATCGCGTGTGGGGACGGCTGCTCTACAATCCCGATGCAGAAACGGAAGTCTGGCAGAGATATCTGCGAAAACAGTTCGGACCCGGCGCGTCGGGGATCGAAGCCGCACTCGCCAATGCGAGCCGAATCCTTCCCATCATCACCACTGCCCACGGTGCGTCCGCCGCGAACAACACGTATTGGCCGGAAGTCTACTTGAACCAGTCCATGGTAGACGCCGATCACTACAGGCCTTACAC
>JAYTFO010000412.1:0-4943 GCA_043734305.1 Acidobacteriota bacterium
CGCCAGCAGTTCGGCCGCCGACGGGTTCCCCGCAATGTCGCGGACGTGGAAGATGAAATAGTCTTCGTTCAACCATTCGTCGTAAGGTTTCAGCAGCGCGGGTCGAGCGCGCTCCAGTTTCTGCTTGGCGATCTTCTGAGCCAGGCTAGTAAAGTCTGTATCCCAAACCCAGCGACCGGCCAGGCGGACGAGCGTGTCCCAATCGCCGGAAAACGGCAGTTCGAAAACCACGCTCACCACGCCGTAATCGTAGTACTTAATCTGCGCGTCCAGCCGCTCGCCAGTTTCAAGCACCAACGGCTCGATCCGCTCCACCACCGGCGGACGTTCGTAACGGACGTATCCCGGCGCATTATGCTTAAAACTCGCCTCCTGCCGGCGCGCGCCGAAGATGTCTCGCAAGTCGTCGAGACGGATCTCCTCGCACACGTCGAACTGGATCAGAACGAGGACCGAGCCCTGCAGGGTCTTGTCCTGAGTCGTGGTCGCCAGAGTTTCGGGCGCACGGGCGAGAACGGCAGTGTGATCGTGCTCCATGGGATTTCAGCTTTCTCAACGACGCGCACACAGACTCGTGCGGCGATCCGAAGGACGACGCTTACCGGTCTATTGTCCCAGAAAACGGGAGGGATGGGCAGGGGGGAGGTAAGTGTATGGGCAACAATGGGTTAGCGGTGGATACCTCAGCGGGCAAGGGGCCGCGGGCGAGGGCGCCCGCGCCACACGGCTACTTTTTCTTCACCAACCCCCACAGCAGCGCCGCCCCCGCCGCAATTCCCGCGACCGCCAACCCCGCGCGCTTCATCGACTTCTGCATCGCCGCTTCTCGCGGGCGCACCCAGGCATCTTCCGGATAATGTTGCGGCGCGGCTTCAAATAGGGGGATGCCTTCGGGGCTTTCGGTGGATTCGCGCAGGGCCATTTGCAAAACTTCGGCGAGGTGCAGGGCTTGGCGATCGGTTTCCTGGGCGATCTGTTCGCGGCAACTGAAGCCGTCGGCGACGATGAGCCAGTCGGTGGGAGCTTGGCGGACGGCGGGCAGAAGTTCGAGTTCGCCGATCGCTTTCGAAACTTCGTAAGTGGATTCTTCGAAGCCAAAGGCTCCGGCCATACCGCAGCATCCGGGAGCGGGAGCGGTGAAGTCGATGCCCATGCGGCGCAGGACGGCTTCTTCGGCAGTCATCTTCATGATCGCTTTGTGGTGGCAATGGCCGTGGATCAGGGCCTTGCGAGCCAGCGGCGGCAGGGGGAAATCCGGTGCGCGCTGCTCCAGAAATTCACTGAGCAGAACAACTTGCTGCGATAGGGCTCGCGCTCGCTCGTCTTTGGGAAAGAGGTTCGTGAGTTCGTCGCGAAAGACGGCGGCGCAACTGGGCTCTAGCACTACGATTGGGATTCTTGCTTCTATCTCGGGGAGTAACTCGTCCATGATTTCCAGCAGCAGGCTCTTGGCGCGGTCGAGCATGCCTACGTCGTAGAGTGGGCGTCCGCAGCAGAGGTGCGCGCGCGGGACGGTTACTTCGAAGCCTGCGGCTTCCAGAACTTCTACGGCGGCCTTGGTGGTGTCGGGGAGGAAATGGTTGTTGAAGGTGTCGGCCCAGAGTAGGACGGTAGCGCCGGCGCCTTGCCGGCTGTGCTCACGTGGGCCTTGCCGGAATTCGCCGGCGCTACGAAGTTCCCACCAGGCTTTGAATGTCTGCGGGGCGAAGGGTGGGATGCGGCGCTGGGCGGGGATTCTGGCGGCTTTCTTAGCCAGGTCACGCAGGAACGGAAGCTGCGTGGTTAGATTTACCAGACCCGGTGCATGCGATGCGGCGCGCGCCCACAGGTCGATGTTGGCAAAAGCCAGCGCGTTCAGCGGACGGCGATTGGTATCGTAATAGTGCGATAGAAATTCTGACTTATAAGTAGCGACATCGACGCCCGTCGGGCAATCGCTCTTACATCCTTTGCAGGCTAGGCATAAATCTAACGATTCTTTTACCGCTTCGTTTTGCCAGCGGTCTTTGATGACTTCGCCCTGCGTCATTTCCCACAGCAGGTGAGCACGTCCGCGGGTGGAGTGTTCTTCGTCGCCGGTCACGCGAAAGCTCGGACACATTACTCCGCCTTCATAGCGGCGGCACTTGCCAACGCCGACGCAACGCGACGTCGCGCTGGCCAGGCTGCCGTGGTCGTCGAGGAACTTGAAGTGAGTCTCGGGCTGCCAGGGATCGTAGTTCGCACCAAGGCGAAGATTTTCATCCAGCTTGTAAGGCTCGATCAGCTTGCCGGGATTCATTTTCCAGGCGGGATCCCAGAGAGTCTTGAACTCGCGGAAGGCCTGCATCAATTCCGGGCCGAACATTTTCGGAAGAAGTTCGGCGCGGGACTGGCCGTCTCCGTGTTCTCCGGAGAGCGATCCGCCGTAACCGACGACGAGGTCGGCAGCCTCTTCCATGAACTGGCGAAATTTGCGGATGCCTTCCGCCGATTCCAGATCGTAGTCCATTCTTGTATGTACACAGGCGTGGCCGAAGTGGCCGTAGAAAGCGCCGCCGTATTCAAACGCGTTCATCAGCTTGCGGAGATCGCGCAGGTACGCGCCCAGTTTTTCGGGAGCGACGGCTGAATCTTCAAAGCCTTCCCAGCGCGGAGGCTCACCGGGAACATGCGACGTCGCACCCAGGCTCGACTCGCGCACTTCCCAAATCCGCTTCGCCTGGCGGGGATCGGTGAACAGGCGCATTGAGGGAGGAGATGCGTCGCGATCGAGCGCGGCCATCAGACGTTGCGCTTGTGCTTCGGCTTCGGCGATGGTGTTGGCGCCGAATTCTGCCAGCAACCAGCCTGCGCCTTCGGGGAGCAGCGCGAGTCCTTCGGCGTTGATGCCCTTGCGTCGCGTGGCTTTGACGATGACATCGTCGAGGCCTTCCAGTCCGATGGGGCCGTGTTCCATGACTTGCGGAACGCGGTCGGCGCACATGTAAATATCCGGCCATCCGATTACGAGCAACACTCGCGCGGGCGGACTCTCGACCAGGCGGCAGGTGGCTTCGAGAACGGTCGCGCAGGTGCCTTCGGTGCCGACCAGCGCGCGGGCAACGTGGAGTCCGCTTTCGGGCAGCAGGTGATTCAGGTTGTATCCGGAAACGCGGCGTGGGATGTTCGGAAACTGGCGGCGGACGTGATCGCCGTAGCGGTCGGCAATTGATTTGAGGCCGGAGTAGATTTCGGCGCGGCGGCCGCCCTCGCGGACGATGCGATTGAAGTCCTCTGCGCTGGTCGCGCCGACGTGCAGGCGCTGACCATCGTAGGTTAGGACTTCGAGCGACTCGATGTTGTCGTCGGTCTTGCCGGCCATGATCGAGTGGACCCCGCAGGAGTTGTTGCCAATCATGCCGCCGAGCGTGCAGCGGTCGTGGGTAGCGGGATCGGGCGCGAAGGTCAGGTGATGCTTTTCCGCTTCGGCGCGGAGGTGATCGAGAATCACGCCCGGCTGTACGCGAGCGATGCGGCGCGCGGGATCGATTTCGAGAATGCGCGCCATGTACTTGGAAAAATCGAGAATGACGGCGACATTGCAGCATTGTCCAGCAAGCGAAGTTCCGCCGCCACGGGCCAGCAGCGGTGCGTGATACTCGCGGCAGAGGGCAACGGCGGCGAGAACGTCTTCGGTATCGCGCGGCGCGACTACTCCGATGGGAACCTGACGGTAATTCGAAGCGTCGGTTGCATAGAGGGCGCGAGTGCCGTCGTCAAAGCGAATCTCTCCGCGGAGATGGCGGCGAAGGGCGGCTTCGAGGGCGTGGGCGTCAACGGCTTCTGAGCGCGCGGTTAGGGCGCGGGCAGAGACGTCGTAGTGGGTTGAGGTTGAGTCAGACATGCGCTACAAACATATTCGAGGATGCGAGGTGCGGCGCGCAAGTGTGCTGGCACGGATTTTACGCCACAATCTGAGCAGGTTTTGGGTGGCGCAGCGGTTCACCGCTGCGATTCCGGCGAGCACTTTGACGGCTTCAGCCGCAGTGGCATCAGAGTTTCCGAAAAGATGCGAGAGTCTGTTGTGCGCTGATGGCCCGACCTCGGCGGCTGAAGCCGAGATGCAAGCCACACTGTTATCGCAGCGGTGAACCGCTGCGCCTCCCAAAATCAAATGCAACAACGCATTTTTCAGCAGCCTGCGAAGTCGTGCCCTCCCGGCTTGTGCGGTGTTGCGATCCCACTACCGCCAGCTGCGCGTCGCATAGTCCGCCAGCGACAAGGACAGCAGTATGGCCAGGAAGAAAAATCCGGAGACAACCACGACGCCCGTCAGCTTTTCGCTGGCGCCTTTGACGTGCATGAAGAAGAGCACAACCAGAGTGGCTTTGATCGTGGCGATCAGGAGAGCGACTACCGGGTTGAAGGCTCCGAGGTTGATAAACGCGGCTTTCACGGTAACGGCCGTGAGCACCAGCAATCCGATGCCGAGAAGAACTGAAAAAGTGCGCGATGTGGCGTGTTCCGACATGGTCGTCCTCAAGAGTGGCGGCTGATCAGGTACAGCAACGGAAACAGATAAATCCAAATGATGTCTACAAGATACCAGTACAATCCTGCGTTCTCAATCGGAGTGTAGTATCCGGGAGAATATTTTCCCTTCCAGGCCAGCACTGCCAGCACGCTGAACAGGCCGCATCCAATGATCATGTGCAGGGCATGCATGCCAGTCATGGCAAAGTAGAGGGAGTAGAACAACTCGGCTTCCTTCGGGTTCACGGGGATTTGCTTACCGTTGTCATCGAAGGTATTTGTAAATCCGAAGGTGGCGCCGGGAACGTGGTTCGTCCCATTGTGCATTTCGAATTTTTCGTGGTACTCGACCGCCTTCACGCCCAGGAAGGTCAGGCCCAGCAAAATCGTGAGCACCAGGTACGCCACCAGTGGCTTGCGTTTCCCTTCCTGCGCGGCCTTGACCGCCA
>JAYTFO010000413.1:0-5354 GCA_043734305.1 Acidobacteriota bacterium
AGGAAGTCGACTTTGTCGTAGGTGTCGGAGGTCGCGTGATAATTCATGAGGTAGTTGGCTTCCTGCTGTTCGGCAACGAATGTGGGCACGCCTTCCAGCATGAAATCGAAATGATCGGTGCCGGATTCGGCCGTCGAAAGCAGTTTCGCGGCGCCGAACTGTTCGAGCGGAGCGAGCAGCTGTTCGGCAGCCGAGACAACATCCTTGCGGCCGCCGGTCGAGAAACCCGTGGTCTTGCCGGTTCCGGCGTCGAAGACGACCACGCCCACGGCTTTGTCGAGTTCATTGCGATGTGCGACAGCGTACATCCGCGAGCCGATCAGCCCTTCTTCTTCGCCGGAGAACAGGATGAAGCGAATGCTGCGGCGCGGCTTCAGGCCCGACGCCTTGATTGCCCGCAACGCGTCGATTACCAGCGCGGCGTTGCAGCCGTTGTCAAGCGCTCCCGTGCCCAACTCCCAGGAATCGAGATGCGCGCCGAGAATGACGAACTCGTCCGGCTTGTCGCTGCCGCGGATTTCGGCGACTACGTTCCAGGTTTTGAATGGACCACCGATATGGTTGGGAATCGCAAGGTCGGCCCACAGCGGGTTACCGGAAGCGAGCAGGCGCGCCATGCGTTGTCCGTCTTCGCGCGCCACGACCACCATGGGCAACTTGTCGATTTCACCGAAGCCGGAATTGGTATGGCGGTAGAGAATGTCGTTGTCGCGGGTGGCCATGAAGGCGATCGCTTTGGCCTTGCCTTTGACGGCGAGCGCAATCACCACCGGGGCCTGCTCGTACTCTCCGAAAAGATCGGCCCAGGTCGCGAGCACCTTGGTGTGGACCAGCAACAGCTTGCCGGAGACGTCGCCTGCTTTGGCAAACTCAGCCTCCGTGCCTTCGCCTACGTCCATGACGGGCACATGCTTCACGGCCGCCAGGGCGGGCGCCCATGCGATCGACACCGCGCGCACTGCAAACACCGTTCCAGAATAAGTGGCCGCAGTCATCGAGGTGGCGCCTTCGGCCCACGATTGTTGAATCGTGAACTCCTCGGTGTGAACGTTTTCAGCGCCCGCGTCCTTGAACGCGGCCACGCCCCAATCGACGGCGCGTTGCATCGCAGGAGTTCCGGGCACGCGCCCGCCGATTTCATCGGTAAGACGGCGCAGGTTCGATTCCAGCGGTGACGGCTTCAGCGCTTCCTGAATCAGCCGGTCGGTGTCGTTGTCAGCGGCGAACATCACCAGGGTAAAAAACGGCAGGCACAACCTCACGAGTTTTCTAAACATAGCGGGAGCATTAGAAATGAAATTGCGGGAAAACGGAAGGGCAGGTGTTGGGCCTGGTCTTGGGTGTTAGGCTTTGGATCGCGGGGTCTTTCGATTCGCGCCGGCTTCGGTTGGAACGCGTGCGCTGAAAGATAAGGAAACTCTGGTGCAGACGAAAAGCTTGAACCACAGGGTACACAGGGATGCACAGGGGATACCGCAAAGGCTTAATCGGAACTTCCCTAAGACCTAAGACCCAAGACCAACACCTGATTTCTCAGTTCACGCGCAGGATCTGAAGTGTGATGTTGTCTGGGCCGCCGCGCTCGCGGGCTAAGTCGATCAGTTCGCGGCCGGCTGCTTCGGGACTTTTGTTCGCGACCGCTTGCAGGATTTCGGAATCCTGCATTTGTCCCCACAGACCGTCGCTGCATACGATCAGTACATCCCCCGGCAGCAGCGGCTCCGGATGGCCGGGTGAGTCCATGATCAGATCGGTGCTGGTGCCCAGTGCCGCGGTCAGAATATTACGTTGGGGATGTTTCTCAGCCTCTTCGCGGCTGATTACGCCGGATTCGACGAGGCGTCCGACATAGGAATGGTCGCGAGTGATCTGGGTGATCTGCCCATCGCGGACGAGATAAAGCCGCGAGTCTCCGACATGCGCGTAGTGCAGCGCATTGCCGACCAACGCGATGGCAGTACACGTCGTTCCCATGCCCCGCAGTTTCGGATGCGCAAAGCCGTGCTCGCGAACGCGATCATGGGCCGCCTGCAGAGCTTCGATTAATGTTTGCTGTGGGTCGTCACCGTTGCGGTCGCGATAGTAGGAAGAAACGGTCTCCACCGCCAGATGACTGGCTTCCTGGCCGCCTTCATAGCCGCCCATGCCGTCGGCGACGATCGCCAGCCGGCCTTTGCGCAGGAACAGCTCGTCATCGTCCGGCTCAAAGTAGCCGAAGGAATCCTCGTTGTTCTCGCGCTGGCAGCCAATATCGGACTGACCAGAGACTTCGACTCCTGGGCGTACTTTCATCAAAGTTTTAGAGGCGCCGGCCGGGTTCATGAGACAGGACAACCCGCGTGCAGATCAATCGTTTGATTATAAGGGGTAAGGGGCGGCGTGCTCAAACTGCGACGCAAGAGCAAGGCAAAATAGAACGGGGACGGCAGCCGAAGCCGCCGTCCCTGCGGATAATCTCACGCTAGAACCAGGCAAGAGGTCTACGGACCGCAGGCTCCAGTCGGGTTCGTGGTATCGGCGATGCCCGCTTCGGAAGCGACCGCAACAAATGCCGCTGGACTCGTGAATCCCCCAAATGTGGCCGTGACCGAGTACGTACCGGCTAGGGCCCAGGCAGGAGAAGTCGCGGGGGGAACCGCTTCATTAATAAATGTACAAGCAAAAGGCGTCACCGCTGTGAGCAGGCCGTTCGGGGTCAACTGGAGAGTCTGCGCCGGAGTGGCATTCGGGTCGCCGAGTACTCCCGTCCAGGCAAAGCTACCGGGCGTAATCGAGATCTGGTAGCTAACCGGCACATTGTTAAGAAGCTTGCTTTGCCCGCTGCTATAGTTTCCCCACGCATACAGCTGAAGCGTCCCGCCGACACCTGCAACTTCCAGAGTTCCCATCGGGACCTCAGCCTTGGCCGAGGTCGAAAGCTGGACGGACTGTAGATGGTTGGTAGTGCCACCGCACCCGAAAAGGGTGATGGCTAGAAGGGCGCAGCCCACTGCGGTAATAAAGGTTTTGCGAGTCACCGCCGATTACCTCCAAAAGAAAATCTTCCGCATCGTCGCAGCAACCGTCACCTTAGGCAAGGTAACCAAAGTCACTGGCCCGTACGCCATCTTCGCGTGCTCGGTTGGCAAACAATGGATATGCGGTTGGGGCCGCAAAACTTGCTTCCTCTTTCCGAGTACAATGAACCCCACATTTATGGCTGATGCCCCTACTCCTCCGCCTGCGACGCCGCCCCAACCGCAAACTGATTTTCGGATTGGAGAAGAGTTCGGAACGGCCCGGCGCAATTTGCCGCCGGCGGGAATTGTCTTCCTGTGCATTTTGGCGGTGGCGGCAATCCTGGGCGGGTTCGCTTACTTCAATCGGCCACAACCACAAGGGGCGGGGTCGATCGACTTTGTCACCGCAGTCGAAATTCCGGGGCAGAACAGCACCATGGTTGCGGTCACTCTCACCTTGCACAACAGCGGACGGCAGCCGCTTTGGATCCATACTCTGAAGGCCACTCTCACCGACGCCGACGGCAAGACTTTCGATGATGAAGCTGCGTCCAGCGTGGACTTCGACCGCTATTTCCAGGCGTTTCCCACTCTGAAGAAGAATACCGAGCCGGCGCTCGCGCCCGAATCCAAGCTGCTGCCCGGAGTTGAGCAACGTGGAACCATCATTGTGAGTTTCCCGATCACCAAAGATACATTCGATAAGCGCAAGTCGGTGGTGGTGACGATTCAGCCTTACGATCAGGCGTTGCCGGTGGTGATCACGAAGTAGGTCAGAGGTTAGAGGTTAGATTGCAGAGGTGAAATACGCTACAAAATTGTCATCCTGACGGCGCCGCACTTTGGCGCCTGAAGGACCTGCTTTCCTTCGCTCCTGAACAAAGCAGGTCTTTCGCTTCGCTCAAGATGGCAATTCTTTTTAGGGGCGATCCCTACTCCGCCAGCAGTTGCTTGCGGGCCGCTTCCAGTGCGGATTTCTGCTCACCACCGATCTTCGGGTAGGCCAGTTTCATGGCTTTGAGTGCATCCACCACGGCGGCAGCCACTGCCAGGTGCGTGAACCATTTGTTGTCGGCGGGAACTACGTACCAGGGCGCGTGGTCGGTCGCCGTGTGTCGAATCATGTCCTCGTACGCATCTTGATAGGCATCCCACTGCTCGCGTTCCTTCACGTCGGCGGTCGAAAATTTCCAGTTCTTGTCGGGATGATCCAGCCTTTCCATGAAACGCCGCTTCTGCTCTTTCTTTGAGACGTGCAGAAAAAACTTGAGAACTACAATTCCATTGCGCGTCAGATACTGCTCCATGGCATTGATGTCCGTGAAACGATCTTCCCAGATGTGCTTGGTCACCAGCGACGCCGGTAATTTTTCTTTTGCAAGCAGTTCAGGATGCACTCGCACGACCAGCACTTCCTCGTAGTAGGAGCGGTTGAAAATGCCGATGTCGCCGCGTTCGGGAAAATGTTTCATCGTCCGCCACAGGAAGTCGTGGTCCTGTTCTTCGCTGGAGGGCGCTTTGAACGACGTCACCTGGACGCCCTGCGGATTCACGCCCGACATCACGTGCTTGATGGTTCCATCCTTGCCGGCCGCGTCCATGGCCTGGAAGACCAGCAGCAGGCCCCAGCGATCCTGCGCCGCCAGAATATCCTGCAGGCGAGCCAGTTCCTCCACGCCTTGGGTGAGCAAATCGCGCGCCTGGGGCTTGAACTCAGACTTCAAACCATGGGTGTCAGCAGGATCGTAGTCCTTGAGACGAAAATGTTTCCCGGATTCGATGCGGTAGCGTTTGAGAATTTTGTCGATTTTCATGGGATTGCATTCCGATACTACGGTTGTTGACGATAGATGGGACTGTCCGGGGTTGGGGCGTCGTAGTCGCGCCCGTATTTATTTTTGTGCGCCAAACTGTGTCCGCTAATCGCCGGAACGCGAATCACTACCAGCCTGGGCGCACTCTCGGCGATCGCGATGGGCTGCGACGGCGCCGGCGTGCTCTCCGGCCCGCTGCCTTCGCTCCAGAAGTTGAGCCGGTAACGTCCGTAGGGCACGTTGGGGATCTGGATTTGTCCCTCGGCATTGACGACCGCATAGTACGGCGTGTTCAGGGTGATCACGACCCCGCTCATCTCCGGATGAATGTTGCAGAAAATGTAGCTGATGCCGGGCCGGTCGAAATGCACGACTCGCGAACTGCCCGCCTCGTATAGTCCGAGATCGAAGCGCTTGCCTTCGAATAGCGAAAAGACGTTGTGAAAAAATGGATCGCGATTGGGAAATTCCACCGCAGCTCCGGCAGGAACGACCAGCACGTGCGGGTCAAACGTTTTGTTTTTCTGCGTGAGGCGCAAGG
>JAYTFO010000414.1:0-3268 GCA_043734305.1 Acidobacteriota bacterium
GCAATTCGCGGTTGATCATACTCGGAGTGCGCTCTCATGAAACGGATTCACAAAGTCGCTGTTCTCGGCGCGGGCACCATGGGCGCTCGCATCGCAGCCCATTTCGCGAATGCCGGAGTTCCCGCACTGTTGCTCGACATCGTTCCTCCCGACGCCGATGGCGCCGTCCGTAATAAGATCGCTGCCGCTGGACTGGAAGCGGCCAGGAAATCAAAGCCCGCGGCGTTCTACGATGCTTCACTCGCGCGGCTTGTCACCATCGGAAATTTCGAAGACGACCTGAAACGCCTGGCCGACGTCGATTGGATTGTCGAAGCGGTCGTCGAAAATCTTGAGATCAAGCGGGCGTTGCTCAAGAAAGTAGAAGCGATCCGCAAGCCCGGCACGATTATCACCACCAACACCAGCGGACTGCCGGTCGCACAGATCGCGGAGGGATTCTCCGACGACTTCCGGCGCTCGTGGTTTGGAACGCATTTTTTCAATCCGCCGCGCTACATGCGGTTGTTGGAACTGATTCCCACGCCGGAAGCCGATCCGGCGCTGATCGCGGCCGTTACCCATTTCTGCGATACGCAACTGGGCAAAGGCGTGGTGCTCGCCAAAGACACGCCCAACTTTATCGCCAACCGCATCGGAACATTTTCCGTGCTCAACGTGATGCGCCTGATGCAGGAAATGGACATGAGCATCGAAGACGTGGACGCGCTCACCGGGCAAGTTCTCGGCTGGCCTCGTTCCGCAACGTTTCGCACGATTGATATGGTCGGCCTCGACATTCTTGGACACGTAGTCTCGAACATGAGTGGTGGGAGTGTCGGTCGGTCCGACTCACCCGCCGCATTGGACGAACGAAGCGACCTGAAGCTCCCAGACTTCTATCGCCGGATGCTGGAAAGAAAATTGTTAGGCGACAAAACTAAAGCCGGCTTCTACAAAAAAGTAAAAGGCGAAGGCGGCGAGGACGATCGTCTGGGGATCGATTGGAAGACGCTGGAATACCGTCCGCGTCAGAAACCGAAATTCGCCGCTCTGGATATGGCGAAGAACGTCGAGTCCACCGGCGCGCGCGTGCGCATGCTGCTGGGACTCGACGGTGCGGCCCCGCAAAAGAACGACAAGGCTGGAGCCTTCCTGTGGTCTGCCCTCTCCGATCTGTGGACGTATTCCGCGAACCGCATTCCCGAAATTTCCGACACCGTGGTTGAAATCGATCGCGCCATGCGCATGGGTTTCAACTGGGAACTTGGTCCCTTCGAACTCTGGGACGCGGCGGGAGTAGAGGCAACCGTCGCCCGCATGAAGAAGGAAGGTCATCCCGTCGCTGCCAATGTGGAGAAGTTGCTCGCCGCGGGACAAAAGTCCTGGTACGTGGATGATCCGAAATCCCCATCCGGCAGAAGTTACTGGGAACTCGGATCTGGCAACCGGCAACTGGCAGCTGTTCCAGACGGGGTCTGGTCCGTCGAAGTGGCGAAGAAATCAAACGGCGTCGTAAAGACAAATGCCGGAGCCTCGCTGGTGGACTTGGGCGACGGCGTCGGCTGCATCGAGTTTCATTCGAAGATGAACGCCATCGGCGCGGACATCGTCTCGCTGATCACGCAGAGTCTGAAGTCCGGCGGCCCGGGAGATAACTTTGACGCCATCGTCATCACCAACGACGCGCAGAACTTTTCGGTCGGCGCAAATCTGCTGCTGCTGCTGATGTCCGTCCAGGAAGAAGAATGGGATGACGTCGATCTCGCCATCCGCCAATTTCAGGGCATGACGCAGGCCATCAAATTTTCCGCCAAGCCGGTAGTGATCGCGCCCTTCGGCCTGGCGCTCGGAGGAGGCTGTGAAGTTTCGCTCCATGCGGCCGCTCGCCAACCCCACGCCGAACTCTACATGGGATTGGTGGAGGTAGGCGTCGGCCTGCTGCCCGGCGGGGGCGGATGCAAGGAAATGCTGCTGCGAGCCGTGGACAGCGCGAGTTCCATCCGCCCGGACGGCCGCGGCGAATCGGTCGAGATGATGGAAGCCATGAAAAAGATTTTCGAAACCATCGCCACCGCGAAAGTCGCAACCTCGTCGCATGAAGCCCGCGGCCTGGGATTTATTTCGCCCTCCGACCGCATCACCATGAATCGTGAGCGCGTATTGTCCGATGCAAAAGCCCGGGCATTGGAATTGGTGCGCGCCGGCTACGAACCTCCGATCATGCGCACCGACATTCCGGCACCCGGAGAAAACATCCTGGCCACTCTCAAGATGGGCGTGTACCTGATGCGTCAAGGCGACTTCATCAGCGACCACGAGCAGAAACTGGGCACCAAGATCGCCGAGGTGATCTGCGGCGGAAATATCACGTCGGGAACTCCGATCAGCGAGCAATATTTGCTTGACCTGGAACGGGAGGCATTTAAGTCGCTGTGCGGAGAGAAGAAGACGCAGGAGCGGATTCAGTACACCCTGAAGACAGGTAAGACATTGCGAAATTAGTACTTACACACTGCAATCTACGTAACTATGTATGTATAGACGTATGTAATGTCTTCATGTAGTCTAAGAGACTGAGGTTCCCATCATGGCGTATGTTGAGCCAGCCACCGTCTGGGCGCCGAAGGCGTCGATTCGCTCGGTCGAAGTTCTCTACAACCAGGGTCAGGGACGTTGGTCCGTTGCCCGAGTCGTTTGGGATGGTGTGGAGCGAGTGGGGATTCGATGGAACGGCGCTGAAGACGGTCCCGGCATCGGAAATCCACAATCGCGGGGGAATGCCACGTGGTTCATTTTGCCGGAGGAACTGGAAAGCGTTGTCCTGGACAAGGTTGAAGAGCTTCACCATGGCGGACCCGGCGGCCTGATCGAGAGATACGCCGAGATGGCGCAAGACCAGCAACGCGAACACGAAGCCGAAGAATGGGCGGAAGGACTGATCAGTGACACATCCGCGCCGAGGTGAGGTCTGGTGGGTGTCGTTCGATCCGTCAGTTGGTGGAGAGATTCAGAAAACGCGCCCAGCCTTGATTCTCAGCAACAATGCTGCCAACGCCGCTCTCAACCGAGTCACGGTAATCCCGCTCACAAGCCAGACGGCGAAGGTTTATCCGGGAGAAGCGATGGTCACTCTCAATGGCGAACCGCGAAAAGCGATGGCAGACCAGATCATGACAGCTTCCAAACAAAGATTACGCGATCGACTGGGTAGCCTCTCCATCGCGGACATGGTGGCGGTGGAGAAAGCTGTGCTTCTTCAGTTGGGTTTTCAGCGTTAGGCGCAAGC
>JAYTFO010000415.1:0-11294 GCA_043734305.1 Acidobacteriota bacterium
GGAGTGAGTCTCAAGTGACCGGTCTTGCTGCCCGTCGATCCGAGGCAAGGTTCCACAACTTCGAGAAGAAGTACACCGCATACCCAAATCCCCAAACGAACCTGGAAATTGCCATCAAATCTCGCCCGAGAACGTACCTGACAGGAGAATTATGCAAGAGTAGCCCCGGCATTCTTGCCACGTATGCGAGGGACACAGAATTCAAGTACCTTGCCACGCTCCAGAAGGACCAACACGCGAGGGTCAAGCCAAACAGATACAAGACCATCCGGAGTCCAGAATTGCCGAATCGTCGACGTCTTCTTGCCGCGCAGTCGCCGGTCTAGCAAGAACCCGGTCCAAGTCCAAAATATGGCAACACCCAGCAACTGCCCCGTTAGGTTCATGATGAGAACGGCGCCCGGACCGTTAATCAGAGCCGCAATTCCCTGGGCTGTCCCGACCGTGAACGCATCGAGATAGCCAGAGGGGCGTCCCAACCAAGTGCGATCTAAATAGTACAGGCGAGTGGTTACAATCCCCATGAAGATGGGCAAGGCAAACTTCCAAGAAATTTTTCTTCGGTGGCTAGCGAGACTCACCTGAATATTTGACACCGCTATCCTGTGTGGTAGTTCCGCGAGTTTTCGCGACTGTCTCTCCGCATGGACCCAACCTAGCTGAACGCTGACGGCTGAATGCTGAGTGCTCCCTACAATTTCGGCAGCACAATCCCCTTTTGCGACTGATACTTCCCCTTGCGGTCCTTGTAGCTGACCTCGCACACCTCATCCGACTGGAAGAAGAGGATCTGGCACAGCCCTTCGTTGGCGTAAATTTTCGCCGGCAACGGCGTTGTATTCGAAATCTCCAGGGTGACGAAGCCTTCCCACTCCGGCTCAAATGGAGTCACGTTGACGATGATCCCGCAGCGCGCGTAGGTGGACTTTCCGACGCAGATCGTCAGCACATCGCGCGGAATCTTGAAGTATTCGACCGACCTCGCCAGCGCAAACGAGTTCGGCGGGATGATGGCGACGTCGGCGTTCACCGTGACGAAGGAGCGTTCGTCGAAATGTTTGGGATCGACGATGGTGCTGTTCACGTTGGTGAAAATTTTGAATTCGTCCGACACGCGCAGGTCGTATCCGTAACTGGAGACGCCGTAGGAAATCACTCCCGCACTCACCTGCTTTTCGGAATAAGGGTTAATCATGTCGTGCTCTTGCGCCATGCGGCGGATCCAGCGGTCACTCTTAATCATGGAACTCCTTGGGATTTGGTAATTTTGTAATCGGGTAATTTGATAATTTCAAAAAAGCAACTTACGCATCCGGTTGCGAAGCGCGTCGCGCAACGGGTTTCAAATTGCAAAATTACCCGATTACCAAATTACAAATTGCTCAGGCTGGTGCTGCCATATTACGAGAATGGTGCCCCCGTTGACAATCCGCCCTATCTTCCTTAGCATCAATCACTTGAGACAATTTTCCACTCCGACGCCGGGAGACGCCCGTGATTAAGCTCGACATCATCAACGAAGTAGTGAACCGCACCGGGATCACCAAGACGAAAGCCGAACTCGCGGTCGAGACCGTCTTCGAGAGCATGAAGAAGGCGCTCACCGCCGGCGACCGCATCGAATTGCGCGGCTTCGGCGTCTTCAACGTGCGCCCGCGCAAGACCGGCATTGGACGCAATCCGCGCACCGGCGCCGAAGTTTCCATTCCGCCCGGCAAAGCGGTGCGCTTCAAGCCCGGCAAGGAATTGCAGTCGATTGACTAGGATCGACCGGGATGGGATCCCTTCGCTGTCACCACAGAGACACAGAGTCACAGAGAAACCATGCTTGATTTTTCTCTGTGGCTCTGTGTCTCTATGGTGAGTACTTTCTTTTGAATTCCAGTGCCCGATATGTCCGAACCCACTTCCCCTTTTCCGTCCGCACTCGAAACCAATCGCCCGCACGAGGTCTGGATCATCCGGCCTCCGAGGCGCCGGTTGTGGATTCACATCGTGTTGCTGCTGGCGACCTTCGTCACGACGATGGCCGTGGGTTCGCGCATTCAATCTAACTTCGAACATCGGCAACCAACTTTTTCTCTCAGCGATGACAGCCCCTTCTTCCCCGTCAGCTGGATCACTCATCCTTCCGAACTGCTGTCGGGTACCCCGTTCTCGCTCACGCTGATGTTCATTCTGCTCGCGCACGAGATGGGGCACTACCTCTACTCCCGCCACTATCGTGTGTACGCCACGCTCCCATATTTCGTGCCGTTTCCCAGCTTGATCGGAACACTCGGCGCATTCATTCGCATCAAGAGTCCGATCCCGTCGCGTGCCGCACTCTTCGACATTGGGATTGCCGGGCCGATTGCGGGCTTTATCCCGGCGTGCATCGCGATGCTGATCGGACTTTCCCGCTCGCAACCGATTGCAGCCAGCGATACTTATTCCCTTCATCTCGGATTCCCGCTAGCCTTTCAGCTCGCCGCACGCATCCTGCACATCGCAACTCCGCTGACCGCACTTTCCTTGCATCCAATTGCGGCCGCTGCATGGGTGGGCCTGTTCGCCACGGCTTTGAATCTTCTGCCCGGAGGACAACTCGACGGCGGCCACATCATATTTTCTGTTTTACCGCGGCTCCATCGCACCATTTCATTTCTCACCGTGCTGGCGCTGATCCCACTGGGCAAATATTTTTGGACGGGCTGGTTGCTCTGGGCGGTACTGCTCGCCATGACGGTACGGCATCCTCCGGTTCCCCGCGAGCCCTCCGTCGCAGGCCGACGCCGCTGGATCGCGTTGTCCGGAGCGCTGATGCTCGCACTCTCATTTACGCCCGCGCCCTTTAACCACAGCTCCGGCCGCGAAGTCTGGCCCGAACTTCGCAATCAAAGCCGCCAGGCCGTCCACGACGCGGTAGACAGTATTCGACAACGCCTGCACCGCAAGTGAACTGTGTTTGCTCGAGGCTCGAAGCTCGTAGCCCGCGGCTCACTACATCAACCACACCGCATCCACATCCACAATCACCTGCGTCCGCGGAATCTTTCGCGCCACTGCTTCCGCCAGCATCGCGCGCAGCAGTGAATTCATCTTTTCCCGGCTGGGCGACTTCAAAATAAAGTGATACCGGTAGTCGCGCTTCAAGCGAACAATCGGCGCCGCCGCCGGACCGAGCACGCGAATCCCCTCATGCCGCGTCTTCTCGAACCATCGACCCAATTCGCCCGACCACGTTAGCGCCTCGTCGAGTTTTTCACTCCGAATCAGCACATTCGCAATCGCGTTGTACGGTGGATAGTGCATCCAGGCGCGAAACTGAAGTTCTTTGTCGTAGAAGCCCGTGAAATCATGACGCGCCGCAAACTGCACGGCATAGTGATCCGGAAAATACGTTTGCAACACGACCTTCCCAGGCGACTGTCCGCGTCCCGCGCGCCCTGCAACCTGCGTCAGTAACTGAAATGTTCTCTCCGCCGCCCGAAAATCTGGCAGACTCAGCGCCATATCCGCTCCCACCACGCCCACCAGGGTCACTCCGTGGACGTCGTGCCCCTTGGCGATCATCTGCGTGCCTACCAGGATATCGAGTTCGCCTTCGTTCAACGCGTTCAGCACGCGCTCGAAATCTTCCCGCCCGCGCACCGTGTCGCGATCTAGCCGCCCAATGCGCGCTTGCGGAAACATCCCGTGCAGCAACTCTTCCAGCTTCTCCGACCCCGTTCCGACGAAGTACACGTAATCACTTCCGCAATTCGCGCACTTGTCGGGAATGTGGGCCACGTGCCCGCAGTAGTGACATTCCATTTTCCGCTCGCGCTTGTGGTGCGTCATGGAGACCGCGCAGTTCTTGCATTGCAGCGTTTTTCCGCAAGCTCGGCAGAGCACCACCGGAGAATATCCACGCCGGTTGAGCAGCACCATGACCTGCTCTTTTTTCTCCAGCCGCTCGCGAATTTCTTCCGCCAGCTTGCGCGAGATGACCTGCTCCTGCCCCGTTTCCTGAAACTCCTGCCGCATGTCGAGAATCTCAACTTCAGGAAGAGGACGCTGCTCCACCCGATCTGGCAATTCCAACAGAGCGTACTTGTTCTTCTTAGCGTTGTAATACGACTCCAGAGACGGCGTCGCCGAACCCAACACCACCACCGCGCCAGCCATCTTCGCCCGCATCACCGCCACATCGCGCGCGTGATAACGCGGCGTTTCTTCCTGCTTGTAGGAAGAGTCCTGTTCTTCATCAACGATAAGCAGCGCCAGATCGCCGACCGGCGCGAACACCGCCGACCGCGTCCCGACCACGACCCGCGCCGCTCCCGCCTTGATGCGATGCCATTGCTCGGCCCGCTCCGCGTCCGTAAGCCCCGAATGCAGGATGGCAACCTCGTCCGCAAACACCTGATGCAGATCGGCCGCGACGGCAGGAGTCAAACCGATTTCAGGCACAAGCAAGATCGAAGACCGCCCCGTCTCCAACACCTGCCGCATGGCAGCCAGATAAACAGCCGTTTTGCCCGAGCCGGTCACGCCGTGCAGCAGCGACCCACCAAATTTTTGCGAAGCCACGCTAGCGAGGATGCGCTCCAGCGCTTCCTTCTGCTCCTTGCTGAATTCGAATTCAAATGGCGACCGCCGAGGCTTGGTCTTCGAGACCGCGAATTCCTGCGGTTCGTCGACAATCTCGATCAACCCGCGCCGGACCAGTGTGCTCAGCGTAGTGCGCGGAACCTCCAGCCCGTGCAACACGTCGACCTGCACTCTGCCACCCGCAGCCGCCAGCGCATCAATCAAAGTCTGCTGATTTTCATTTAGCTTCGGACCGTAGCGCCGGCGTCCCTCCGGCTGTCGTGGGGGCGCCTCGCCCCCACTGGCTGTGGCCAGAGCATCGGTACGTGAGTCATTCTCGGAGGTTTCAACCGGTACAGAAATTCCAGCCTCCGCCCCAATCAGCACCGCGACCTTCACCACTCGCGCCGCATCTCGCGCCGCCGAAACGTCCTCGCGCACTATCCATTTCTTGCGTACCATCCCGCTCAGCAGTGCCTTCGAAACTCGCGTCGCGCCGCGCAGGCTTTGTTCGCGTACGCCTTCGCGTTCCGCCAAATGATCGAGCACACGGAATTCGACCAGTTGATCCTCGGGAGTGCGCTGGGAGCGTGCCGAAGACCCGGACATTCCCGCCAGATGCAGCGCCATCTGTCCAGCGTCGGTGATGCGATACGTAATCGTCCGCTTAAACTCAGCCGACAGCGGCAGCATGGTACGAAACACCTCGCCAATCGGGGCAAGATAGTAATCGGCAATCCACTTGCCGAGCTTCAGAAGTTGTTCATCGAGAACGGGCGCGAGATCAAGCGCTTCCAGAACTTTCTTGGTTTTTACATTCGGCGGCCGATCATGCAACTCCACGACAATTCCCGACAATCGCTGCTGCCGGAACGGCACCAGCACACGCCCACCCACAACCGGCTCCATCCCCGGCGGGATGGCGTAGGTGAACGCCATGTCCAGCGGCACAGGGAGCGCGACGTCGCAGAAAAGGGGCATTGTTAAGGATAGCGCCGGCGCCTCGCCGGCTAAGAAATGCTAACACTCACGCTGAAGATGGTCGCTCGTCCAAGGCCACGAGTAACCCTGGATCGAGCCAACCCTTATGAAGAGCTAGTCTGCCTGCATTTGTGATTGGGACCTTGGCAGCCCGAGGTCTCGCGCGTTTCGGCATCAGCGAGGTGCTGACCTTCATGGTAGTTACGCCGCTACTCGTCGCTGTCTGGTACTACACAGTCGGCTGGCTGATCAACCGTTGGATCAGCAGCCGGCCACTCCGAACTCTAACTGCTGCGACGAACAGCGAACGACCACCGACGAAAGACGAACGAACGACTAACGACCCGCTACCGGCGCTTTCAACCCCAACTCCGCCATCACCATCTGCAAATCTTTCCAAGCCTCGCCCTTCTGCCGCGGATCGCGCAACAGAAATGCCGGATGATACGTCACCGCAAGCTTGCATCCGCCCCACTCTGGATTACGCACACCCGTTGGCTTGAAGTCGTAGAAGCGCCCGCGCAACTGCGTCATCGGAGCGCTCATGGCAAGCAGCCCCTTGGCGGCGGTGGCACCCAGCGCCACAACAATCTTCGGCTTGATCGCAGCAATCTGCCGCATCAGAAACGGCGAACAAGTTTCGCTCTCTTCGCGTTCCGGAGCGCGATTCGCAGGCGGACGGCACTTCACAATATTCGCAATGTAGACCTGCTCGCGTGACAGCCCCATCGCCTTGATCATATTTGTGAGTAGCTGTCCGGAGCGGCCCACGAACGGCTCGCCTTGCTCGTCTTCATCCGCGCCAGGCCCTTCGCCCACGAACAACAGTTCCGCATGGGGATCGCCCACGCCAAACACAATCTGCTTGCGTCCCTGTTTGTGCAGCGCGCAGCGCGTGCAATCGCCCAGGTCTTCGCGGATAATCTTCAGCGCTTTCGCCGAATCGCTCACGCCCTGCTCAGGCCTCAACGCGCTGCCTTCGAATATTTCTTCTTCAACCGCAACCGGCATCGCAACCGCCGTGGCCTTGCGTGGACTCATCTCGTCTCCCGATTCTGGTTGGTGGTCTTGAACCACGTCCTCCGTGACAGCGAGCGACGACGCGGTGATTCCCGCCGGCGTCCGCCGGTAGAAATCGTAAATGCCCAATTCGTTGTAATAGCGGATTCGCTCGGCGACCGCCCGGCGACGTTCAGGTTCAAGGCTGCGTGGCATTGCCGATAAGCATAACAAAAGCGTCTCACCACAGAGACACAGAGTCACCGAGAAATGCAAAGAAATGTTCTTTTTGATCTTCTCTGTGACTCTGTGTCTCTGTGGTGAATGGAACTTTGGATGGGAACTCGCCTACTTTGACACCACCGTGCTTCGCTTGCACAGCTTCACAACCTGGTCGAGTACCCGCTGCGCGACTTCCCACTTTGAGGTCTCGGGCACTTCGACTATTTCGTCATGAGAAATAATGGTGACAGCGTTGCGGTCGGAATCGAAGCCCACGCCTTCGCGCGAGACATCGTTCACCACGATCGCGTCGAGCGATTTCGAAGCCAACTTCTTGCGCGCATTTTCCAGCACGTTCTCAGTTTCCGCCGCGAACCCGATGATGACTTGCGAAGTCTTATGCCGCGCCAACTCCTCCAGGATGTCGGTCGTCGGCTCCAGTTCCAGCGTCATCGGACCTTTGCGCTTAATCTTTTGTCCCGCAGTCGACTTGGGCCGATAGTCGGCAACTGCAGCGGTCTTGATGACGACGGTACTCTCCGGCAGCAATTTCAAAACTGCGGCGCGCATCTCTTCGGCAGTCTCGACGCGCGTCAACTCCGCCGCGCCCGGAGGCGGAATCGCCGCCGGCCCACTCACCAGCAGCACGCGCGCCCCGCGCCGCAACGCCGCTTCAGCGATGGCATATCCCATCCGCCCACTTGAACGGTTCGTCAGGTAGCGCACCGGATCGATCTTCTCCCGCGTCGGACCGGCCGTCACCAGCACCGTCTGCCCGGCGAGATCCTGCGCTGCGCCCAGCACTTCCAGTACCGCGTTAACGATCGCCTCATTCTCCGCCAGCCTTCCCGGACCAACCATGCCGCAGGCCAGATATCCGCTGCCGGGTTCAACAATGCGCACCCCGCGCTTGCGGAGTGCCTCAAGGTTCGCCTGCGTCGCCGGATGATTCCACATGTTGACGTTCATCGCCGGGGCAATCACCACCGGCGCGGTGCTCGCGAGATAGAGAGTTGTAAGGAAATCGTTGGCAATGCCCTGCGCAAAACGCGCGATCACATCCGCAGTTGCGGGCGCAACCAGCAGCGCATCGATGGCTTGCGCGACGGCAATATGTTCGATCGCGGACTCGACGTTCGCCTGCTGATCTTCCGATCCGAACAGATCGGTGATGACTTTTTCTCCGGAGAGCGCCGCGAACGTAAGAGGGCGAACAAATTCCTGCGCCGCACGCGTCATGATCACCTGCACGCGCACGCCGCGATCCTGCAACAGGCGCACGATTTCCGCCGACTTGTAAGCTGCAATTCCCCCGGAGACGCCCAGAGCAATTTTCATGGCGAGAGAAGCCGCGCGTGGAGCCAGGCGGCTGAAGCCGCATCCATTGTGCGGCTGTTACGGCGCGGCTAAAGCCACGCCCCTTCAAAACAATATCCGTCTACGCGTCTGGCAAAAATGCCTTGTCGAGGCTTTCCGTCGCGGCATCCACGGCCGATTTCGGAATCTCCGGAATCAGCCATTTCACTTTGCCGGCGCGGATTTCATCTTGCGCGATCCGGCACGGCTTGCGCGATATGGTTTCGATGACTGGTGGTGCGCCGCCTTGCAGTTGCCGTGCACGCCGCGCCGCGACCAGGATGTAGCGATAGTTGCTGTCGAACCCTTCAATCAATTTCATGATTCTCCCCTAAGAGAAACTCAGCTCGCGCCGCCATCGGCGCCGAACGATTCCAGGATCGGCCGCACTCGTTCACGCGCCTGGTCCAATCGGATTGCCTGGGCCATCCCCAGAAGCCGCGATTCCTCCGACGATGGTTTCGCTGCGGATCGAAGTATCCTCTCCGCCAGCACCACCGCTTTCAATTCGTCGGTCGCACGCTCGAGCTTCTCATTTATCAGTATATAGTCGTATTTAGAGTAATTCTCAATCTCTCGCCGAGCCGTGTCCAACCGGCGACGGATTACCGCTTCGGAATCCAGCCCCCGATTGCGCAATCGCCATTCCAATTTCTCCCGATCGGGTGGAAGAATAAAGATGCTGACCGCCGTCGGAAGTCGCCGCTTGATCTGTTGCGCCCCCTGAACATCGATGTCCAGCAACAGATCGTTCCCTCGCACATCAGCTTCATGCAGGAACCGTTTCGCGGTCCCGTAGTAGTTTCCAAAAACGTTAGCATGCTCCAGAAACTCGTCGGCCGCGATCATGGCCTCGAATTGATCTTTGGTAACAAAAAAATATTCTTTGCCGTTCTGCTCGCTGCCGCGTGGTGGACGTGTTGTGTAGGAAATGGAGAATTCGAGATTTTTTGCGACTTTGAAAAGTTCGCTGACCAGCGTGGATTTTCCCGAACCCGACGGCGCCGAAACAATATAGAGAATACTCATTCCAGGTTCTGCACCTGCTCGCGGGACTTTTCGATTTCCGACTTCATCAGCAGGCCCATCTCGGTAATCTTCAGCGCCTCTCCGGCGAGCCCGGATGTTTTCGATAGCAGTGTATTGGCTTCACGATTCAATTCCTGAAGCAGGAAATCAAGCTTCTTGCCCACTTCTCCACCCTGATCGAGCAGCCCCAGAAAATGTTTGACGTGAGTATTCAGCCGGACGAGTTCTTCTTGAATGTCGCTGCGATCCACCAGCACGGCCGCTTCCTGCAGGATTCGTTCCTTATCGATATGCCCGCCCAGCATTTCCTGCATGCGTGCCGACAAGCGCTCGGCATAGCTACGCTGAATCGCACTGCGATGCCCATCCATGCCTGCCGCTGCTTTGGCCAGTTGACTCATTCGCTCGCGCAATTCGGCTTCGATCCCGCGGCCTTCCTCTTCGCGCATCTGGTTCAATTTCGCGAGTGCCTCTTCCACTCGCGCCAACACCGCGGTCTCCAGGTCCTCGCCGGATTTTTCCGCCGCCGATTCCATCGCCCCCGGCATGCGCAACACGACATTCAGATCGGGCTCGCCACCAACGCCGAATTCGTCCGCCGCCGCCCGGAACGCCTGCACGTAACTTCCCACCAACTGACGGTTGAGCGCGACGCCGTTAGCTCCCGCGTGCTCCAGGCTCAGCGTAACTTCCACGTGCCCACGCGCCATTTTTTCCTTCAACAAACGGCGCAACTTCATCTCCAGTGCATCGGTGTCCGAAGGCAGCCGGAAATGCAGGTCGAGAAACCGATGGTTCACCGATTTCAACCCAAGCGCAAACGCCAGCCCCGCGTTCACCTGCCCGCGGACCTGCGCATAACCCGTCATGGAACGAAGCGGCATAGCAGCACTCAGCAATCAGCACTCAGGGCTGAATGCCGAGTGCTGATTGCTGAATGCTATTTACCCACTCATTCTATCTGTTTCGGCGAATTGCAATTCGTACAACCGCCGGTACGTGCCTAACTTTTGCATGAGTTCTTCGTGCGCACCAATGTCGCTGATGGTGCCATTCTCCAGCACCACGATGCGATCGGCGCGGCGCACCGTCGAGAGTCGGTGTGCGATCACTACAACAGTACGCCCGGTCATCAGATTTTGTAGTGCCGATTGAACCAGCGCCTCCGATTCACTGTCGAGCGCCGACGTGGCTTCGTCCAAGATCAGGATGGGTGCATTCTTCAGAATCGCGCGCGCGATCGCAAGCCGCTGGCGCTCTCCGCCGGAAAGCCGCACGCCGCGCTCTCCGATGACCGTCTGGTATCCCTCGGGAAGCCCAAGAATAAATTCGTGGGCGAGCGCGGCTCGCGCGGCCTCCTCCACATCTTTTTGTGAAACATGGGGCTGACCATACGCGATGTTATTGCGAACCGTGTCGTTGAACAAAACCGTTTCCTGAGTCACGATCCCAATCTGCGAACGCAATGACGCCAGCGTCGCATCCCGCACATCGTTGCCGTCGATCAAGAGCCGGCCGCCGCTGACGTCGAAGAAACGCGGGATCAAATGGACCAGCGTACTCTTGCCAGCCCCGCTCGATCCAACCACTGCCAACACTTCGCCCGCCTGCACTTCCAGGTTGATTCCGTGCAGAACAACCCGCGAGTATTCCCCGCCTGTGTACGCAAATGAGACGTCCTCAAACCGGATCGCGCGGATAAATTTGGGCAAGTGCTTCGCCCCGGATTTTTCGCGCACCTCGTCTTCGATGTCCATGAACCGAAAGATTTCGGAGGATGCGCCGTTCATCTGCTGGAAACTGTTATTGAACAAGGCGAACTTCCGCACCGGATCGTAAAGCTTGAAGACCGCAATGATGAATGCGAGAAACGTGCCGGGCAGAAAAAAGCCCTTCTTGATCTCGTCACGCCCAAGCAGCAGGAGCAGCGCAATCGCGACCGACCCAATGATATCCATGAGCGGAGAGCTGACCGCAGCCGCGGCCACGGAGCGCAGATTGGCGCGGAAGAATCGCTGCGCCGCCTTTCGATACCGTCCCGCTTCCCAGGACTCCATTCCAAAGGCCTTCACGATCCGGTTGCCGGTAATGGTCTCATGAAGGATGTTCTGGACTTCGCCCAGTTTGTCCTGCCCGCTCCGCGTGGTGGACCG
>JAYTFO010000416.1:0-3519 GCA_043734305.1 Acidobacteriota bacterium
GACCGCGTGTCCACATAAATGACGCGCGCATCGGGCACGCGAGCGAGTATCTGGCGCTCCAGCATTCGACCGGATTCGGTTCGGAGGTCTTCGCTGAAAACAACCACGACCAACCGATTGCGCACCTCGACCACAGATTGATACGGAAGCACCGGCCCGGTTGTTCCCGTAGCAGTGGAATGAAGCGGCATTACTTGCCCGTTGTCTCGCACCAGCGTGACCGCCTCGTCGGCCACATGTTGCCCGAATGCCAGATTCTCGGGCTTTCCGATCACCTTCGGGAGCCGGTTCAGGTCCACCAGCCGCGCCGTTTGCAGGCCAAAAGACGCCTTTAGTTCCAGTATCTTGCGGACGGATTCGTCCACTCGCTTGGTAGGGATCTCTCCGCTCTTCACCGCCTGCACCATCGACCGATAGCTGGCCTCCAGATCGGCCGGAATCAGCAGCAGATCATTCCCCGCCTTGAACGCCTCCACCGACGCCCGCCCAATGTCGTGGGCGTACATCCGCGTCAACCCCGCCATATCGAGCGCGTCGGTGACCACGATTCCCTTGAATTTCATCTGGTGTTTGAGCAAGTCGGTCACGACTGCACTGGAAGTTGTTGCCACGCGGTTGGCGTCCGGCTCCAGCGCCGGGACCGTCACGTGCGCCACCATCACCGAATCCACTCCCGCCTCAATCCCACGCTTGAACGGCGGCAACTCAATCGATTCCAGACGCGCCCGGTCTCCCGTGACCTGCGCCACACCCAAATGCGAGTCGGTGGCGGTGTCGCCGTGCCCCGGAAAATGTTTGATCGTAGTCAGCATTCCGCCTTCGTGCGCGCCCTTGATGTATGCCGCCACCAGTTCGCCGACCTGCTGCGGATCTTCGCCGAATGATCGCGTGTTGATAATCGGATTCGCTGGGTTAGAGTTCACATCCGCATCGGGAAAGAAATTCCAGTGCACGCCGATCGCACGCGCTTCCTGCGCCGTGATCCGTCCGAAGGCCTCGGCATTTTCAAGCTTTCCTGCCGCGCCAAACGCCATCGCATGTGGGAATATCGTAGCGCCATAAAGCCGCATCGAAACCCCGCGCTCGAAATCCGCGGCAAAAATCAGCGGCAAGTTCGACGATTCCTGCAAACGATTGAGCAACTCGGCCGCTTCGTAAGGCTGATTCTTCATCAGCACCGCGCCCTCCACCGGCACACTCATACAGAGGCCGCCGATGTGATATTTCCTCACGTTGTCGCGCAACGTAATCCATGCCGGATCGGCCTCGTTCATGAAGGTGACCCGCGTCCAGATCATGAAGAGTTGTCCAACTTTTTCTTCGGGCGTCATCTTTCGCAGCGTCTTCTCCACCCACTTCTGGCCGTCCTTGTCGAGCCGAATCGGCCCGGGCCGCTGAAAGTGGCCGGTCTCTTTATCTTTAGATTTATCTTTGGCGAAGCCGAGGGTGGCAGTAAAAACGAAGATCACAAGCGCGAACGCAAGACCCGTCCGCAACAAAGGAAGTCGAAGCATGCAGATGACGATAGCAAATTCCAGCAAGAAACGCCGTGACACGCGGCGATGGAACCCATGAAAAGTGGTTTCGAGCGATTCAATGAATCAATCGTCAGTTCACGATGGGCGTTGCATTAGTCGCGACGCACACCCAGTTTCCGTTTTTCAGAATCCAGGTATCGACGAACCGCTCGCGCCGCACATACGGCTTTCCGTTATGAGTCCCCTTGGCAGCGAAGACGCCGACCGCGATCGCGGTCTGGCCGTGGACGTGCACCGTCACCGATTCAGGAGCGACCTGCTCCTCGTTGGCGGTAGGGCCTTTTATGCTGGCGAGAAACTGCGCTCTGCTCTTGAGCGAACCGTCGTCTTCAACCAAAACCAGGGAATCGTCGAGCAGCGTGCTCAGCGCTTTGGTGTCCCCCAGTTTGTAGGCCTGGTTCCACGCTTTTTCAAGCGCGATCACTTTCGATTTCACGGCCTCCTCGGAATCAGTTTGCGCAGAAGGATTGATGGCACTTGCTAGAAGTAACAACAAGGCTATCCATTTCATGCGCGGGGCTCCTTCGGCGGTCATCCTCGTTCTCGGCGGCGCCCCTTCTTACTCTCACGCTCGGAAGGATGGATGGCGCCACCTTATCCTTCGGACTATAACAAAGACAACCGTCATCCCAGCCAAGTTCCTCGGGCGGGGTGCTTGGAAAGGCAATGGAAATGTAACCCGCCGGGGAAGCACTCCGCGTTGCACTTGTTTTTGGGTGGCGCAGCGGTTCACCGCTGCGATAACGGCACTATTTTAGGTCCGGCTTTAGCCGCTGAGGGAGCACTGGTCGCTTGGGACGACCTTCCCCGCATTCGTGCCACTAAGTCCTCGAAAAGGTCCTGCGCATCAGATCTTATTCAACCCATCCAGCGCAGCGACCTTATAGGCTTCCGCCAGCGTCGGATAATTGAATACCGTGTCGCGAAAATATTCGATGGTCGCTCCCATCGTGAGCACCGCCTGCCCGATGTGGATAATTTCCGCCGCCCGGTCTCCGATGATATGCACGCCGAGTAGCTTCAGAGATTCCGGGTCAAACAAAATTTTCAGCAGTCCATTTTCATCACCGAGCATTTGACCTTTGGCGAGTTCGGCGTAGCGCGCCAGCCCAATTTCGTAAGGAGCTTTTTGACGAGTCAGTTCCTCTTCGGTCGCGCCCACCATGGAGATCTCTGGAATCGCGTAGATTCCGTAAGGGATGAGATGGGACATCATCTTGCTGGGCTTGCCAAACATGTGGCAACTGGCGAGCCGACCTTGTTCCATAGCCGTACTGGCTAGGGCGGGAAACCCGATGACGTCGCCCGCCGCGTAAATGTGCGGAACGTTAGTCTGAAAATTTTCGTTGACCGACATCTTGCCGCGCGGATCGGCCACCAGGCCGGCCGCTTCGATATTCAACTGGTCGCTGTTGGCCTGCCGCCCAATGGTGTACAGCAGAGCCTGTCCACGGACGATCTTGCCACTTTCCAGCTTGGCGAATACCCGGTCGCGCTCCTGATCAAAACCGACCTGCACGACCTTCTCACCCAAACGAAACACGGTTCCTAGTTGCCTCAGTTGAAAGCACAGGCTCTCGATGATTTCGTGATCCACAAAGTCCAGTAGCGTCGGCCGCAGATCGAGCAGTGTCACCTTCGTGCCCAGCGTGGCAAACATTGATGCGTACTCGATGCCGATAATCCCGGCGCCCACCACGATCAGTTCCCGCGGAACTTCCTTCAGGTCATTGACCTGATCGGAGTCGAAGATGCGTTGCCCATCGATCGGGATATCGTCACTGTGGGCGGGGCGCGTGCCGCAAGCGACCAGGATGTGCTCCCCGCGCACTAACTGCACACCGTCCTCGTTATGAACCTCGATGGTATGTGGGTCGGTGAACCGCGCATTGCCGACGAACGTCGTGACCTCGTTCCGGCGAAGCTGCGACTTGATGACATCGACCTCTCGCGTCATCACCGACGTCGCGCGGAAAACCAG
>JAYTFO010000417.1:0-1568 GCA_043734305.1 Acidobacteriota bacterium
AGGGACGTCGGAGCTCCTGCGCTGAAGTTGCAGCTTCACGATCGGAATACGTCCGCCCTTTCCACAACACGGAGCCGCGAGCATGCGCACCGCAAGAGCGTAACAACAAATAAGAAAATATCGGCGGCCCGAATGCCGCCGCCACTACCGTTGTACCCCACTCGAAGTTCGCTCGAAGCAGCCACCAATACAACGCCATTACCGGAATCAACAAGGGCAACGCGATCCAGGCGAACGCCCACCAAGCCACGATCCGGACCGCCCTCCAACCCGGCTGCGGAAACAACAAAGCCAGATTCTTCGTCCACCCATCGCGCAGATCGCTCCAGTTACGATACATGCGCGTCCGCACGGCGTCGGCGCCGTAACGGAAATAAACGTCGTATCCCGCCGCTCGAAAAGCTCGCGCCAGAGCCACATCTTCCAGAATCTTGTCCGCGACTGCCGCATGCCCGCCCACTTTATCGTACGCCGCACGTCGAACCAAAATGTACTGCCCATTCGCCGCGACGACTCCCGAACTCTGATCCCGCACTCTTTCCAGCGGATACTGCGCCGCGAGTTCCGCAAAGACCACCGGCATCACTGCCTTCTCAGCAAACGTGATGACTATCTGCTCCGGCGAATACGACAACAAGTCCGCCCGATGCTCCTTCGCCTCCGCCACAGCCCGCGCCAGCGATCCCGGCAAATGCACCGTATCCGCATCGGTGAACAGCAACAGTTCGCCACGCGCTTCTTTCGCTCCGGCAACGACGGCGTTGTTCTTGCCCGTCCAACCTGCCGGCAGCACTCCCGAAGAAATTACGCGCACGCCGGCAAAGCCCTGCGCGATTGCGCGCGTCCGGTCGGTCGATTGATCATCGACCACAAGAATCTCGAACGCCACCCCGGTCTGCGTTACCAGCGACGCCAGGCAATCCCCCAGGCACACCTCTTCGTTCCGGGCGGGAACAATGATCGAAACCTCAGGCGTGACTGGCACTTCAGCACTCCTACCGATTTCCGCTATTATAGCGGGGTGAGACGAACTAGCCCGGTTCTCGTCATTGTCCTTGTCAGTTCCATTGGATTGCTGGCTGCCCTGATTGGATGCTATAGCGGCACTCGCCCGCCGCGCATCGGCCAGAATGCCCCCGATTTCACCGTCCAGGACTCCGACCACAAAATCACGCTCAGCCAGTTCCGAGGCCAGGTAGTCGTCCTTAATTTCTGGGGCTCATGGTGCGCCCCCTGCATCGAAGAGACGCCGTCGCTGGTCCAGATGCAGGCCAAGCTGAAGAAGAACGGCGTGACCATCCTCGGCGTCAGCATCGACGCGGACGATGCCGCCTACCATAAATTTTTGAAGGAATTTGGCGTGAATTTCGTAACCGTCCGCGACGAAGAACAGAAGACGCCGACCCTCTACGGTACCTTCCGCTGGCCCGAAACCTACGTAATCGACCGCACCGGCGTCGTCCGTCGGAAATTCATCGGTGCCGTCAATTGGAATAGCCCGGAGATCACCGATTTCCTGGGCAAACTCTAGAGCAGGTCACAAAATATTGAATCATTGAGGCATTGAG
>JAYTFO010000418.1:0-5349 GCA_043734305.1 Acidobacteriota bacterium
ACTGTCGGGATGAACCGCTTCATTTTTGATTTCCTCACGCCAGGTAATCATGTTGAGAAGAACCCGCCTTATGTTCTCAATGGTGATACGCAGGCAAGCGGATTTCTAACCGGTCCGCTGCAGAACGGTATTGGGAACCTTCGTGCTCTGACGACCATCCAACTCGTAGACGATCTAAGCTATATTCGCGGGAAGCATCTTCTCAAGTTCGGGACCAACTTGCGCTACCAGCGGCACATTGATGATCGCGGTTCGATTGGCAGTCTCAACGCTAGTCCGTCAGTTTTCTTCAATACGGACGTCGCTCGTGTCGATGATTGCTCCACGAATCCGCCGCCTTGCTTCCATCTGCCCCACGACATTAATGGATCCTTCGATCTGCCGACTCTTCAAGGAGCTATCAATAATTTACTCGGCCGCGTCGGTAATATTAACCAGGGGTTTGTGGCGCTCAACGCCAATCAGTATGCTCCCGCTGGCACACATCTTGCCGATGAATTCCGTATGCCTGAATACGATTTCTATGCGCAGGATAGTTGGAAGATTCGTCCCAATCTCACTCTTGACTTCGGTTTGCGCTGGGAAATCAAGCTTTCTCCGCGTACCTCGAGCAACTTCTTGTTGCATCCCAATCAGCCGTTCACCGTTGGCGCAGCACCCAGCGACACGCTCTCCTGGGTTTCCGGCCCGCTCTATGGAGATGCCTGGCGAAACTTCGGCCCTTCCATCGGCCTGGCCTGGGATCCGTTCAACAACGGCAAATCGTCGGTCCGCGCCAATTACCGCCTGGCTTACGACCGCATGAACACCTTTGTGCTCTCCTCATCGGTTTTCCAAGGCCTGCCTGGGGAAGCGCTCCAGATTACAGACCAGAGCTTTGGAAAGTCGGGTGGCCGCGTCGCGGATGGTATCCCAATTCTGGCTCCGGACCCTGCCACTACACCGCTCTTAGAACGCACGCCACCGTCGTTCTCGCCCAATGCCAACACCGTGGTCGATCCGCGATGGAAGCCACCGCAAGTTCATGAATGGAGCTTGAGCCTTCAACGGCAAGTGGGTAGAAGTACCGTTGCCGAAGTCTCTTACATTGGTCGCCACGCCGTGCATCTGTTCGGCGCCTACGATTCCAACCAGGCTCAGATTCGGAACAACGGGTTCCTGGATGCCTTCAAGACGGTGCAGGCTGGAGGGGATAGTGCGCTGATCGATCAGTTGCTTCTGAACGATCCCAGCAGGCAATCCGCGGGAGTGAGCGGGTCCGTATTTATTACCGACCAAAATGGACCCTACGGTACGGATTTTTCACTCGGTTCTGTTTCTGCGGTCGCTTCGTCGATTGGATTAGCGACGGACGCGAAGGGAGTTCCGCTTCCCGTTTCGGCCGGACTATCTTCCTCTTTCTTTTTCAAGTACCCACAGTACTCGAACGGGCTCAACGTGTTGGATAGCGGCGATTGGTCCTGGTACAACGGTCTTCAAGCCACCTATCGTGGTACATTCCACGACCTGACCTTCCAGATGAACTACACCTGGTCCAAATCCATGGACACACGCTCTTTCGACCCGACATTCTCCACCGTCGTTTTCGGGAGTTCCTCCTTTGGCGCTTCGAGCACACCGTTCGACAACACGAATCGCAGGCGGAACTACGCTCCGTCCGATTTCGATCGCACGCATGTGTTTCAGTCGGTCTGGACTTATCGGATTCCATTTGGAAAGGATCGCAAATGGGGGAACAACTGGGGTAGCATCGCGGATCATCTGGTGGGCGGGTGGGGACTGAGCGGAATCTTCGTGGCTGAATCGGGACATCCCACGACTATCTATTCATCGGCCTTCACTACTAGCAGCATCGTGCGTACACCTGCGAACTGCGCCGGATGCACCCACGACATGTTTCAGGTGCATCGCGATGCCACCACCGGCAGTCTCAATTACATGACGCCGGCGCAGATGGCGCAGTTCAGCGCCCCGGGACCAGGTGAATTTAGCAATGTTGGCCGGAATTTTTTCCGCTTGGCTCCCTATTCGGTGGTCAACTTGAGTTTTGGGAAGGAGACTCAACTCAAATGGAACCACACACTTGAAGTGCGTGTGGAAATGCAAAACGCCTTCAACTCCGTGCACTACGACCAGCCTGCGCGGGCCCGGTTTGACAGGAGCGATTTCGGGGTGCTGGATGCCAATACTGTGGAGAACTTTCAAGCCACCGGTAGTTCGCCACGGACCATTCAACTCTCTGCGAAGTACTCGTTCTAGGTAATGTTCTCCCAGCCGTCGCGGTCTCGGGTACTTCCGAGATCGCTATGGCTGCATGTTTCCGGGCAAGCTGGCTGACATTGTTGTGCTGGATGCCGATTTGTTTGCCGTCGAGCCCGCGAAACTTTGCGTCGCGAGAGTCCTGGCGACGATTGTCGGCGGAAAAGTTGTTTATTCGGCGAAATGAGACGCAGAACATCGCGATGGCTTTGCAAACAAGGGAGAGTCGCTTTGAAACAGACAGCATGCCTGGCACTTTGCTTCGTGTTGTCAGCGGCCAGCGGTAACGGGCAAAGTCCCAACAAATCACAGGAACAGGCCTCCGGCAAGCAGCAGTTGCTTTGGAACCGGCTAGGACAGGAAATCAGCCATGCGGAAGGCAATCTTGATGGCGTGATGGGGGTCGCGATTGAGGACCTTACCACGGGCCAAAAGTTTCTTTTGCATTCCGAGGAAGTATTTCCGCAAGCCAGCTCCATCAAGATTGCGAGCCAACAACCATCATGAATTTTTTCCACGCATCCCAGTTCTCCGCTCTCCTGGTGGGGATACTGTGCGGCTCAGCCAACGCACAAACGGCACCCCCCGCTGACCTGGACGCCTATGTCGCCCGTTCCATAAAAGTCTTTAATGTGCCCGGCTTGTCCCTGGCGATTGTCAAAGACGGAAAAGCTGTCCTGGTGAAAGGCTACGGTGTCCGCAAGATGGGCGAGGCGACGCCGGTGGATGAAAATACTCTTTTTGGCATTGGCTCGAACACCAAAGCGTTCACCGCTGCTGCGCTCGCTACCTTGGTGGATGAAGGCAAAATATCCTGGGACGACCGCGTCTGGGAGCGTCTCCCCGGTTTCCGGATGTACGATCCGTATGTCTCCCAGGAAATGACGATTCGCGACATGTTGACGCATCGCAGCGGGATGGGTTTGGGCGAAGGCGATCTCCTCATCTGGCCTCACACGACCTACACCCGCGACGAAATCATCGGCCGCCTGCGGTTTATGAAGCCTGTGTCAAGTTTTCGCAGCCACTATGCCTATGACAACATCATGTACATTGCCGCGGGCCAGATTATTCCCGCAGTGACCGGAAAATCCTGGGAGGACTACCTACGGGAACGGATACTGCTTCCTCTCGGCATGAACACTACCACGCTCACCACCGACGCGCTCACGCCTGGCGTCGACTTTGCGTGGCCACATAGCAATGTCGACAACAAACTGCAAAGCATCGAGCTTCACAATCTCGATAACGCGGCTCCCGCAGGCTCGATCAATTCTTCCGCTGCGGAAATGAGTAAGTGGATGCAGCTCCAGCTCGACCACGGGAAATTTCCGGGCGGCGCGACGCGGCTCTTCTCCGAGCAGCAATCGCGGGCGATGTGGAGTGCGCAAACCATTCTGCCAATTGGAGACGGCGCTGGGCCTCTTGCCGTGCTGCGCCCCAACTTCGCAGCGTATGGTTTTGGGTGGGCACTGCGCGATTATCACGGCCGCAAGCTTGTTGGGCATACCGGCGGCGTTGCGGGTTTCGTCTCCCGTGTCATGCTGGTTCCAGAAGAAAATCTTGGCGTCGTCATTCTGACGAACGCGGAACAGGATAGCGCCTTCGACTCCATTCTCTTTCACGTTTTAGATCATTACCTCGGCGTCCCGCCAACCGACTGGATCACGGCCTTCAAGGAGAGCGATGATCAAGAGGAGAAGGAAGCGAAGGAAATTCTAAAGCGGCGGCAAGCCGGTCGCGATACTGCATCCAGGCCGTCCCTGCCGCTAGAAAAATACGCTGGCATTTACAAGGATGCCTGGTACGGCACCGTCTCGATCAAAGTCGAAAGCGGCAAGCTTGTTTTTCGTCTTGACCGCACTCCGTCCGCCGTTGCCGATCTCCAGTACTGGCAAAATGACACCTTCCAGGCGCATTGGCGCGACCACACAATCGAAGACGCCTTTCTTACTTTCACCCTCAAACCCGAAGGCGTAGTCGATCACTTCACCATGCAGGCTGTCTCCCCGCTGGCCGACTTCAGTTTTGACTACCAGGACCTGTGGCTGACTCCCGTCCTCGCGGAAGTACCTGCCACAAGATAGTTCCGAGGAGCAAAACGCTGTCTGACAAGGGGCTGTCCCTGTTTGCAGCGAACTACCTATCGGCGTAAGCCCACAGCTCATCCCAGTGCGCCAGTAGGAATTGGCCGTTCCCCGCGTCGTCCCGTTGATAGCCGAGAACAGCCAGTCCCTGGGGAAAGCTTTTCAGGAATTGCGCGCGATTGTGTTCCTGTAAGTTTCGGGCGTGCACGCGGGTCTCGAGCGAAGCTTTCCATTCATAGATGGAAGCTGGCACCGCAATTCTCATTGCGGGCTGGACGGCAGGAAGTGACCCATGGCTCAGAAGTTTTTCAACCCGCTGCGACTTGAGCCACCACTCTGCAACCAGCCGGTCCGTGGGCAGACCGCCCTGCAGTGGCGACGACGTGATGCCGTACTGGTTGATGGTGTAGCGGCGGGCGATGGCGCCAAGCTTTTCGATGTTGAGGTAGGCGTTCTTGATCTCCAGGGGGTCGAAAGTCCATTCGATCAGCTCAAATCCTCGGGCTATCGCATCTTCGCGCTGGAAGAGCTTGATGCGGCGGCCTAGTCCGCCGTTGCGGTATTCAAGACGAATTGCGAGCATGTGCGAGTGCAGATAGGGGTGCCCGCCGCGCACACCGGGCACGGACAGCGCGAAGCCGATCATTTCTGGGCCATCGAAGGCTCCGATCACCTGTCCGCCCACCTTCGCAGCGACCACGAAGAGGCGCTCGGGAATGAGTTCGGCGTCCGTGAAATTCCAGATATCCTTCTGCAGGACCACAGCCGTGCGCATTTCGTCGAGTTCGCGGCACTCTCGGATCACGATGGCGTCGGTTTTCACAATCGGGCTTTTTCCATTTGCTTCGCCTCTTACCTTAGGCCGGCCACACGCGAGATTTTTTCCCAAGTCTACTGTTCTCCCCTTCAGCGCACGCTCCGAAACTTGTCTCCACTCCGACACGAGATGGATTCCGGCAACAGGCCGCGGAGATCTCACCTGCATCTCCGCAGAAGACAATAT
>JAYTFO010000419.1:0-8482 GCA_043734305.1 Acidobacteriota bacterium
GACCGCCAAGGTGGTCATATACGAGGCGTTTATCGAGGGCAGACTGGAAGCCCCAAAACACCTCGCCCGCACCGTGCATGACCTCTACTTCGAGCCGAAGTACGAGGAATTTCGGCCTCGTACAATCTGGAGTCTTTCGAATGCGTTTACGTCTGCATTGAAGGAACTAGATCCTATCCCACAATTCAAGGCGACAGCGAAGCTGGGCGAATTCCTGGAAGCCCAGTTCTCACGCTCGTTCTAGCCCTCGGGGCAGTGTCAGCCGGCCCTAACTGCACAACAAGTAATTCCACTTTGCTTTAGACGACCCATGCGGGCGAGGCTCGCCCGCATGGGCTGAGAGTGGAGCCACCGTCATGTTTCCATTTGGGCAAATTGTGTCCACGCGCCGGGGCGCTAGCGGTATTGGAGAGAGCGAAGCAGCCGCCTACCTGTTTCTTAGCACGTCATGCAATCGGGGACTGGGGCGAACTGGAGCCAAGCGATGTCGCAGAGAATGAGTACAGTGTGGCTCATGGGCTTCGATTGCTGAGGAGCTACCAGACGGACGCCGGGGAGACGCTGTGGGTAATCACCGAGGCCGATCGGTCCGCAACAACTCTGCTGTTACCAGAGGAGTATTGAAGACTTGCACCGAGGATAACCAGCCTGCTGCTCTTCTGACGAGTACCTCGTCTTCCGTCACAGCGGACCAGCATGCTATTGTCAACGCCGCAGCCGCCCGTGAGGCCAGGTTCGAGGCATGAGCTCTGGCGGAGCCTGCCGGGAGCGACGCACTGGTTCGAGACTAGCCTGAACGTCAAGAGGCGTAAGACAAGTTCCTGATGGCCCTAGAAAAATGCGTCCTGACCGTTCCCGCTTCTCAGATGCGGATGGTAGTCGTAGTGAGAAATAAGCTGTGTGAACTCCTGCGGTGATGCAACCGCCTGCTGCAGCTTATTGTTTTTCATCAGAGAGACGAATAACGCGCAAGAGCGGGCCTGGCAGTTGATGGACTTGCTTGGATTGAATTCGATGTCCGTAAATCCCGCGTACTTGTAAAGACGTTCAAGCCAATCACGATGCGGGTAGATTGCGGTAATGTAAAGCCAGTCGTAGAAAATGGTCTTGGGTTCGAGGGGGAAGGAAAAACCGTCGAATCTGAAACCCGTGAGCCGGCCAGACTCCTGGAGTCGCGGATCTCGCTTCGCAATCTTGGCCTCGACGGAATACAGGTCTGTGTAGGGACCTCCTTTCTCGAAGGCCTTGCTGCCCTGAAAGGCACATTCAAGGCGAATTTCTTCGCCGCCGGCCGCGCGCACTTTGAGATGGAAGGCGCTCAGGTGCTGACCCAGCTTTTCTTCCGACTTCGACGAAATCTCCAAGATCGGCGAATAGCCTGACCGCCCCGCCGCCTGGTGCAGAGCGTCCACGTTCTTCTTTTTCTGGACAGGAGCAAAACCGGGATTCCATCCAATAGTGAAATACTCCTCCCTGACAAGCTCCCGGCTGTCTTGCAGCGGTATGAAGACTGGACGTTCAGCCATTAGGGAGATTCCTTATCAGGTCGAGTGGAATTTTCTTCGGCACAAGTATCTCGTACTTTTCCGCCTGTTGAAGGCGCTTCTGGACGGTCCCGTCGCTCCAATCGGTGCGGGTGTACAGCACCTCAAAGTCGATCATCTTCCTCGCTTGCACTATTGTATGGATTTCCACGCCCGCCTTGTTCGATACGTCCGCCGTGAATTTGACCCCGTCCCAGAGCAGAACATCCGGATGGATCTGCAGAAAAATCGTGTCTCCGATGCGGCCTTCCGCGCGTGCTACATATTCCATCGGATGGGTCGCGCGAAAACAGAGATGTACATACTCATCCATCCCCTTCATTCCGTCGGCATCCCGACTCCAGTCGTTGCCGCCTGGCGCCGGAACCTCGATCTTCTTCTTTCTGAGTTTCGCCAGCGGATAAAGGCCGCCATGCTCCCGGATGAGTGGAAGATTGCGTCGGTCGGTGAAATGGTACAGCAGCGTAATACGCTTGAGGGGATCAGCACCCGCCATGGCCTCAAACCTCTTTGCTGGTTGCGCTCTGAACGTCAGTATGTAGCATAAAACGACGCGGACTTCTCGGGTGATGCGCGGAAGCAACTTCGGACATTGCAAATAGAAAACGTGTTTAGAGTTCCTGCACCTGAGTGGCGATCGCTGGGTTATTTGCCTGGGCAAGCGTCTTCACATGCTCTATGTAATCCTCGCGCACGCCGCGCTCCCGCAGCCCCTTAACAATGTATCCGACATATTCCAGGTTGGTCTTTAAATCCGGCTTCGGAGTTTGTACCCGATAGGTAAGTGCCGTAACGATCGGCCCGTTGTCCCGCCGAACAGCAATAGTTTCACGCTTGTAGTTGGCCCCTTCGCCCTCGATGGCGTCGAGGGACTTCCTGTTTTGTGCGGCGGCAGTCTTCCGCTCAATGAGGAAGTCGGGCACCTCGTACAGTACGCCCCACACTTTGTATCCAGGGCTCTCGACAATATCCGAAGCGGCACACTGTCGTTTGGTGCTCCAGACATCAAAGGCGAGCCGGAAATCATCGACCGTCTCCGCTATGTCAATGAACTTCGCGTCGCCGCACAGGCGATCCTTACTGTTGATCTGGCTTTCCAGGCAATTGGAGCCGTACTGAAACACGAGAGCCATAACTGCCTCGACAAGAATCTAGTTGCTTCCCTTGGATTTCGCCCGCATCCGCCGGAAAAGTTCCGCTTGCTCAATCGCGTCGTCAAGTGCGTCGTGCGTATGACGCAGGGAAGAGCCCTTGAATTCCGCGGGTATGCGGCTCGATCGCGTATCTTCCCATGCGCAGCCGCTCATTCCCATGTAGTAAGACTTGATATCGATACCGCCGATCCCAAAGGGATTCTCGCCCAGAAAGTGCCGAAAATAGAAGTTCACAAAAGCCCAGTCAAACGTGGCATTGAAGCCGACGAATACTGGTTTTCCGCCCTTCACAACAGAACGGAGCCAATCGCGAAATGCAATCATCGCCTCTTTCGGATCGCGTCCGACCTTCGCGAATTCCTGTAACGTCCGACCGACGACTTTCATTGCCTCGGGTACCGACGCATCATTCACCGGCCGCAATTCAACATAAAAAGTGGCTTGCGGATCGTCTACGGCCACTGCGCCGAGCGAGAGCATGCTGTAGGTCGGGGGAAGTGGGCCACTAGCTTCAACGTCAACAGATATGTAAGCTTCTCGCACATCGCCTCCGCGGGCCGTTAAGCCATCTTCACAATTGGTGGTCTGTTGATGTTCTTTTCCCAAAAATCAGCCAAGGCCTTTTTCCTATCGGCAACAGAATCGCCAGAGCGCCAGAAGTGGCACGGTATCATTTCCTGGTCAAACGGAAGCTTGGTCCCTTCTTCTGCCGTTACGAGAACGCGGTTGCCGCGCAGGGCGTAGCCGAGTTCGATGAAGCAGTTAGGTCGTTCGCCGGTCACATCGACCATCGCTACCGATGAAAAATGCAGGCTCTCGAAGATGGCTACGTTCATGAAGGCATACTCGTTCTTATCAGCACCCATCTCAATGCGGCGCATTCCGGCTTCATCAACGACTGGATCGACGACATCACGGAAAAATGACTCGACCGCCTTGAATTTCGCATGTTCGGGATTAAGAAGCCGGACGTAAAATGCAGCGGGCCGCGCGATCTTAGTGAGTAGGCTTACCGTCCGGTTCGCGACATCGGACGCTGCGGCAGCGCCGTTTCGCGTGGCGATTTGTGCGAGCGCCGCCCCTTCCGTGTTTGCAAAAGCAGGGCTGAAACGGAAAAACCGGGCAGGCTCCGATCTTGCTTCCTTCGCCAGGCGCATCGCGCCGCCGGTGCCGTCGTCTCGGCTTGCGCCCAGCGCCAAATCAATAGGCACCACCGGCTTTCGCCGCGACAGGTACAGGTCGGCGGAATGCTCAACACCGGAGCCGCCGCCGAGAATGACTAAGGCATCGCCAAATATCGCTTGGCGCTGGCGGAGAAAAACAGCCGCGCGGGAGCCAGGCATGATCGATTCGACGTGAAGCATGCCGCTCCTTAATAGTTCTTCATACAAAGGCCGGCGGTCATCCGGAATCTCCGACACGGCCTTCTCGGAAGAGGCGACAACAATGGGCAGGCCAAACTCCGTGGGCCAAGCTCGAAATCCCTGCTTCAGGCATTCTGCTGCTGCTTCGAGTGCTGTCCAGTCGAACAGCAGACTGGGAGCATCAGGCGCAGAGCCATCCGGGCGGGGCTCTCTTCCGATGCCGACCACGATTCCGCCGCCAGCAGCCATTACACCCTTCACCAGATTACTTACGACTTCGTGCGCGTAGCCGATGAGAGCGGGGTCAGTTTTCCCACTGGCCGAACCGGCAATCTGAACATGGCGGCCGAGAAGGGGCAATACTGCTGCGTCGGCGGAGCTGGCTGATGGGGGTATCATCCGTTTCTTACCACAGGAGAGGGCCGAACTGCTTTCGCGGCAACAATAAGGTCATCTTCGGTCAGCGCCCGGCTCGGAAACGCCCGGCAAAGCGCATCCGGCAAGAGTTTGGAACGCAAATCCGAGAAGGTAAAGCCAGGTTGCGCGTCCTGCGGGCCGGTGAGCCGTACCAATTCATGGATCGTCTGTTCCTTAAAACTCAGGCCATCCAGATCCATACGGAATAGCTCTTCGCGTTCCTGATCGGTCGGACGGTCGAACTGTTCTGTAAGGGCCGCCCGGCGCACAATGGCAGGGTCCAGCGCCCCTGCCCTATTGGTGCAGAGAAATACCAGAATGCGGCCGGAATGGCGGCGGAGGTCGTCAACTTTCTGGATGATGGTGTTAACCGCTACTTTATCCTCATGGTGGCTTTGCACCGTGTCCCGCGTGGACGCAAGAGAATCCGCTTCATCGATAATCAGGAACGCTTGTCTGGTCTTTCCGGCTTGCTTGGCGACGACATCGAACGCCTGGTTGAGAAGCGTGCTCATCTGACCGACCTTGCCCGATCCACGAACGCGGGTGCTGAGTTTAAAGAGCATCGCCTCCTTGCGGGCTTCGCGAGCCAGTCTGTCGCACGCACCTTCGGCTGTGACAGTCTTTCCTGTGCCGACATCGCCCGCGAAGATAACTAGCGGATACCTGTCCGACACTGCGTCACAGATGGCGAGTTCCTTGTGATGATATGTCCGGCTCCACACGCGCAGATCTTCCGGATCAGCTAACAAGCGAAGAGCCCGGTGCAGTCTCTGGTAACGATTCTCAAAACCGACTAGCCTCTTCGCCGAAGCTGCAATGCCGGCGTTCGGGAGTTCCAGCTCCAGCTCAAAAAGCTCGGCTATTTCGGTAACTTCGCTCATCGACTACCTGCTTCCCGATGTGAGTTACGCATAAACACTCTTGGTGACCCCCCAGCCGTTGCTGACGTAATTGCGATCGGCCGACCGAGTCAAGGAGGGAAATGATAGATCGGTGCTCGACGTGGTCCATCCCGTGCTTAGCGTCTGGCTAAATGCTGCCTTTTGCGCGTCGGTCAACCCGTGCCACTTCTGGCTGTACCGTACCACTATATTTAACTGGCCCGACGGTGTGCGAGGCCAGCGGTTATTACCTGGACGTTGGGCGGTGAGAGTCGAACCGTCGGTGGACACTTCGTATTTCGCGGCGCGGATCACCTCGCCCGAGGAATCCTGCAGCACGATGTTCGCTTCCAGCAGATACCCCTTTTGGGCCAGGGCTTTGACATCTGCCGAATATTGTTTGACTAGTTCTCGCGTGAGCAGTCCCGTCGATTGCGAGTTCATATCCAAATCGGCGGCGATGCAGTCGATCACCTTGCCGATGTCGGCCACGCTATAGGTTTGCGTTAACGATTCCGAGTAAGACATGTCTTAATCCTCGATTACAAATGACCGGCCGAATACTTCTTTCCAGAGTTCCAGCGTCTGCGTTCTGCCGTCGTAGTTGCGTGCGTAGCTAAGGGTTTCCCAGGCATTCACGCACTTCTCAACGATTCTCTTGCAGTCCTGGTCCGTGATTTTCCGGGTGACATTGTTGTCAGCATTGCACGGATCGAGTATTACCACCCGGTCTTTCGGGAAAGATTTCGGCGTGCCGCACTCCTTGAAGGAGATCGGCGTTTTTAGCTGTGATTCCGCGACGTATAGGAAAAACCGCAAGAGCCCGTCTTCCAGCGAAGAGGGAACGCCCTGCACGTCCTGCAGGTGGCTGACGATCAGCTCGATCGAAAAAGACCTGAGACTGTCGTCGAATTCATGGAAGTTTCTCCAGAACTTGAGCAGCCGGACGAGAGCAGTGAAATGCGCGTATGCATCCTTCCTGGCACGGATGAATCCCAATTGCTTCGTCACGCTGGTCTTGACGGGCACATCGCCCTGCGACGACGGCTGCCAGCCATAGTCGCCAGGCCCGTCTATCACGATGAGCGGCACGAGATCCATTTCAAGCCCGGAGTCGCGGAATTCAATACCGAGCGTCCGCGGCTGTATGGTGAAGTCTTCCGGTTTCTTCATCGGGTAGATCTTCGCCAGGAGCCTCCGGATGCGACTGTGGAGGTTTGCCAGATCGTATTGGGAAGCGCCGTTGCCGTGCAAAAAGACCGCAACGTCTGCATCCACGCCGAAGTCGCCCCTCGGGCGGAGCACGGTGCCCTTGCGGAGCGAGCCCGTCTTCAAGAATTTCTTGATATCGATCACCTTGTCGCCGTCGGCGGCAGCGGAGAATCGTTCAATGAGATGGTCAACCTGGCCGAGGTACTCGGCGCGTTTCCCCTTAGGGAGCTTGAGCCGGTTGTTGACGAAGTAATTGAGCTGGCTGTCTGTAAGTTCCATAAGTTCCGCCTGACTTTGCCTCTATCTTCCGGTCGCCAATTCCGCCCAAACCGGGCGGGTGAGTGCAGTGTAAGCGGACAGTGCGAACACTGTCAACAAAAAAAAGCTAAAGCCGGAGCTGCCCCGTCTCGGTCGGGTACAGTTCGTTAATCCGGATTTTCGCCACGACGGGATTCACGTCGAATATGTCGGCAAGCGTGCGCACTGCCCCTTCCCTGCGTTGTTCATCGAGAATTACCGCGCCAAGCGAACCGCTCGGCACGAGAAAGGGTTTCAACGCTTCCTGCACCAATGCTCGGGGACACAAAAGACCGCCCATCGCCCGGTTTGCCTGAAACTCCCACCAGCGGCCGTCGTAGGCCCGGCTTTTCCGCTCCTCGCCCTGGACATCCCGGCAAAGAATCTGGTGATCGGAGTGGCTGTCGGCATCGAAGAGATGGAGGGGTTTTTCTTCGAGTGCGAACAGGTAGGCGTGCAATAGTCCGTGCCCGGCTTCGTGCGCGAGCGTGGTCCTCACGCGGCGCTCGGCCACTTTGCTCTTTTCGGCGTCCAGCACCGCGGAAATGACGATTGCCGCGACGCCATTCTTGCCGAACTTCGTAAATCCCAATACTCCTTCCGGCAGGTCCTCATACTGCGCATCGAGGCCAAAACGCTTCTCGACAAAGCGATCGATGCGTATGGCTTCCGGCGAATTCGGATAGAGACCCTCTTTCCGCAGTTCATCGGCGCAAATCCGGTCTATCTCGCTGGGTTCAAAATGCGGCCGCTCGGAGAACGGACCCGACTTGGAGCGGAAGGTCTTCATTTTTTTGGCTTGGAGTGCCTCTCATCCTTTTTTTCGTTAGCAAGCTTCAGCAGCTCCTCTGCGCTCACCTTCTTGTCGATCATCGTTCGGAACGCAAGGGCAAATCGGGGATCATTCTGCGTGAGGCGCTTGATATCGTCTATCGGAGGTCGCACATCCATTGCCTGTAGCTCTTCCAGCTCTACCTTAAGAACACGGGCGATTTCGGCGAGGACTTTTTCGGACGGATACCGACGCCCGAGTTCGATATCCGAGATGAACGCCGCAGAGCAATCGAGCCGCTTCGCAAATTCCCGGAGCGAAAGATCAAGTTCGTCTCGACGGCGACGCATGTACGGCCCTAATGCTTCCATGAGTGTCAGCTTATATAGCTTACATCGTGGTGTCAACGACTTCCGCGTATTTTGGCAGTCCCCGCGGTCTGTCAAGTTGTTGTAAAACCAAATAACGCCAGACTGTCACGGCAGCGTTCTGACATATCAGCCGACTGACTGTAGGTCAGTACCGAGACCCGCACGGCCAAGAGGTTTGGGGAAGGTTATGTGTCCGCGGTGTGCCAAACCCCTTTCCAGCCGGACGTGGTGCCGATAATATTGTCGACCGAGACGTAGCAACCCCGCCCACAATTGCTCATCCGATTTAAGCACTTGCGGGATCCCCATCCTTCAATTGGAACGTCCTAAACATCAGAGGCTCGGAGACATTGTCTCAGGCGTGTTCACTCCCGTGCTCGCAAAACACTCGAAGTCGTTTTCGCTCGTCGATGCGATCTCGGTTGGCGTTGACCGAATGCAGCGAAACTTCGAGCCGATGCGCAAGC
>JAYTFO010000420.1:0-2907 GCA_043734305.1 Acidobacteriota bacterium
GAAAACAGCGCCGAGAGCGGTATCGACGTGGTCGCCTCGCCTCCCGGCAAGAAACTCCAGAACGTGTTGCTGCTGTCCGGCGGCGAAAAGGCCCTCACGGCCCTCTCACTACTGGTCGGAATTTTCCAATACCAGCCCGCACCGTTCTGCATCCTCGACGAAGTCGACGCTCCACTCGACGAAGCCAACATCGGACGCTTCACCGAACTCGTAAAAGAGATGTCTGTGAAGACACAGTTTGTCCTCATCACCCACAGCAAGAAAACGATGAGCATCGCGCCCGTGATGTACGGCGTGACGATGCAGGAGCCGGGCGTGTCGAAGCTGGTGTCGGTGCGATTCGGGGCAGCGTAAGAAGACCCTTAGCGCTACGTAGGAGACCACTGTGTCCAACAATTCAGTTCCGGCGCGCGTGGATTCATTGTCCGATTGGCAGCTCGAAGAAATCCGGGCTGGACTTGCGGAGGCTGATCGTGGTGAGTTCGCCACCGATCAGGAAGTTCAGCAGGTGCTGACGCGTTGGATACATCGTAAGGGTTCGCCTGAACTCTGACACCGGCGCTTTTTGCCCTCGTCCCTTTATCCTCTGCCGTCCTCAGTTTTTCCACATCGCCATCCCGTCAAAACCCTTACTGGACAAGCGTTCTTACAATGTGGTGAACTGTCAATCTTTTTCCCTTCCACACCCTGCAAGCACTCCTCGCATCCCCCACAGAAATCGTTGACAAATTTTTTCCGCCAGATAGAATACGGCGAGTTTTTTGCCGCTAGAATTACATCATGAGCCCCGACCTCCTCGACACCGTCCTTTTGCAGACCGACTACCCTGAGCTTGAGTTGCATGCCAGCGGAAAGGTTCGCGACGTCTACAATCTCGATGGCGACCATCTGCTCTTCGTCGCGACCGATCGTATCTCCGCATTCGACTACGTTCTGGCCACGGGCATTCCACACAAGGGCCGGGTGCTGACACAAATCTCTTTGTTCTGGTTCGACTTCCTCAAAGACGTCACACCGAACCACTTCGTCACCTCTGATGTGGCCCAATATCCTGAGGCGATTCGCCAGCATGCGGACGAACTACGCGGCCGCTCCATGATGGTAATGCGCGCGGAAATGTTCCCGGTCGAATGCGTGGTGCGTGGCTACTTGTCCGGCTCCGGATGGAAGGAATACCAAGCCAGCGGCAAAGTGTGCGGCATCCAGTTGCCGGCGGGGCTGAAGGAGTCGGACAAGCTGCCCGAGCCCATCTTCACGCCTGCCACCAAGGCAACGACGGGCCACGACATCAATATTTCGTTTGAAGAAATGTGCAAGCTGGTCGATCCCAAGCTCAGCCGGCAACTGCGCGAGGTCAGCCTGAAGATTTACCAGAAGGCCGCCGACTACGCGGCGCAGCGCGGCATCATTATCGCCGACACCAAGTTTGAATTTGGTCAGACCGGCCAGGGGATCACACTGGCGGATGAAGTTCTGACTCCGGATTCCTCCCGCTTCTGGCCGGCCGACAGTTATCAACCGGGCAAAGCGCAGGATTCCTACGACAAGCAGTACGTGCGAGACTACCTCGAAGAAATTCGCTGGAACAAACAACCGCCCGCGCCAGCCCTTCCCCAAAATGTTGCGCGGCGGACGAGCGATAAGTACCTTGAGGCGTATCGATTGCTTACGGGACGCGAGTTGGAAATTTAGCCGCCGGCGCTTGGAGACTACACATGGGCGTTGCGGACTGGATCATCCTGGCATTCTTGTTGTTCTCGGTGGCCATGGCCGCCTGGGAAGGCTTTTTTCACGAAGCCTTCGGACTGGCGGGCCTGGTTGCCGGATATCTGCTGGCCGCCTGGCAGTATCGGCGTCTGGCGGATTGGTTTGCGACATTTTTGAAGCAGCCGTGGTTGGGCGACATCAGCGCGTTTCTGATTATTTTCTTTGTGGTCCTGCTGATCGCCGGGCTGGCCGGACGATTGACTCGCTGGATGATGAAGGAAGCGGGCCTGTCCACGCTGGACCGTACGCTGGGTGGGCTGCTGGGCCTTCTGAAGGGCAGCTTGGTGGTGGCGATTGTTCTGGTGGCCATGGCTGCCTTTGCGCCCGCCGCGCGCTGGCTGCCGGGATCGCAACTGGCTCCCTATTTCATGGTGGTGGGCAGGGCTGCGGTCTGGGTGGCGCCGGAAGAATTGCGGCATCGGTTTGATCAGGGTTTGGATTATTTACGGAAGGCACAGATTCCGACTCCACCGCCGCCGGCCACTCCGTCGCGGTAGAGTTCGAGTTTTACCTGTTCGAGATTTGCAGGTTGCGGAAACGAGAGGACGCCGTGAAAGATCAATTGGAAGCACTCATTTTTCAAATGGTTCGCAGCAATATCCTGTACTCGGAGGCGGTCCGCGAATTCAAAAAGCGGTTCATCGTCACGGTGCTCGAAGAAAACCGTGGCAACCAGTGCAAAGCCGCGCGGGAATTGGGCATGCACCGCAATACGCTCAGCCGCACCATGCAGGAACTGAAGATTGAGGTACGGTCGTTGCGCGAGGGCACCAAGCGTCCGCCGCGCAGTGCAAGGCCCATTACCTTGGAGCGGAAGGCCGTCCGCTAAGAATCTACGCAACCATCCAGACACAAAAAAACGGTCCCGCTCGGGACCGCCTTTTTGTTTTTACTGGGTACTGGCAACTGCCTTCAATGTGCCGCCGGCTTCTTGTGGACGGGCGGCTTGGTTGCAGGCGCCGCCTTGACCAGTAGAACGCCGTCTTTCATCGTCATCACGAACGGCTTGGGCACATACGATACGGGTGTTCCCTCAAACTGAAGGTCGGTATCGGCCTTCGGCATTTGACGAACCGGAATCGCGGCAGTCATGGTCAGGTCGATGTCGAAGCGCTTGGCATCGATGTCGTCGGAACTGCC
>JAYTFO010000421.1:0-6174 GCA_043734305.1 Acidobacteriota bacterium
GCGCGCAATTCGATTGCCCGCACCAGACATTCCGTAACCAGCAGCGAAATATTGTTTTTGAAAGCATCGTCCATGGGAGCGCTTTTCACCTGTTCCAGAAGCGGCTCCAGCCGTTTGAAGGAGCCGCCATTTTTCATCGCCAGCGGGTCCAGCAGGTAGTGCAAGTAGGTATGGCGAATCTGCTGCATCTTCAAATTGCTCGACGGCGAAATCACCACGTAGTAATTCAACGCGTAGTCGCGCGCATTCACCTGGCCGGGCGCGCCCATGACGTCGATAATGACCTGGAAGTCCCGCCCCAAATAGCCAGCCGACGGCAGCTTGAGATAAATTTCCGTATCGAACGTCATTTTTGAAAGGGGCTGGTGATATGCCTCGGCCAACTGTGTGAATCGCGCGTGATTCTTTTCCCAGATGGCATGCAGGCCCACCTTGTTGTAGAAAGCCTGCAACAGCGGAACGAAGGCGGCCAGGTTGGTCGCTTCCGGCGGCAATTCTGTCTGTTTCACTTTGAGAGTGAACGAGGGGGCGTCCTCCATATACAGCGCAAGCGATACATACTGTGCCAGATCGCGCGAGGAATCCGGCGGCTGGTGTTCACGGTAGAACTCGCACATTGGAGGCAGCGTATCCTGCGCCGCAGGAGTACTCGTGACCGCCTTGCCGACTTCCATCCGGATCTGCGCGCGCAACGGGTCCGAAGCATTCAACTCCTGGTCGTACCCGCAAGCGTTGATCGCCGTCAGCACCGTGAACAGAGTCTCATTCGTGTCCAGGGACGCATTGGGCTGGTTCTCGGCCAGAGAAGAACATGCCAGACCAACAGCCACACTGAGAACAAACGCAAATCGAATACTTCGTTCCAGGGAATTCCTCCCGATCGCCGCGCAGATGGATCTCGTAGAATTAGTGTACGAAGGGATGAATTCGGGGTCAAACCTGGGAGCCTACTAACTCAATCGCCATGGTTCCGACTTGGTTCTGACACTCGGGCCGATCTGGTTCTGACAGTGGTTCTGTTTTTGGGTGGCGCAGCGGTTCACCGCTGCGATTAGAGACCGTATTTGACCGGGGCTTCAGCCCCTTGCGGTCGCGTTTTGTGGCGCAGGACAGATACGCCACAAAAAGGCGTCTGACCGGTCTTACCCCTTCACGCTGATCTTCGAAAACGAAATCACCGCCCGCCCCGCCGTCGGACGTCCCATTGACAGCGCCGGACGAAACGTTGTGAAGATCAATATTTTCTTCACTTCCGGCAACACCGACCCGGCATCTTCCGGCTGTGAAAGGATGCGGTAATCTTCCACCCGCCCGTTGGCGTCGACGTAGGCCTCAATCACCACCGAGTCGTCGCCGCTACCGCTCAGCGAAGTGCCGAACATCGTCTGCTCCAGTTGCGGAGCCGTGTAGAGCATCAAGGGTACGTCGCTCGAAGCCCGTAGTTGTTCCGGCATAGCGAAGAAGCCGAGCAGTAATCCGAAGATCAGCACCGCGCTGACCAGTCCAGCCGTGGCCGGAACCATGAAAGCGTTGAGCGCGTTCTCGATCCTGACCAGCAATCCCTGAAACCGCGGACGCCGCGCCTGTGCCACTTGCTGCGACACCGCCACTCGCAACTTAAGCCCGAGATCCGCCGGCGCTTTCTTCGGACCCAATCCCGCCAACAACTGTTGCGTGCGTTGCAGAGCCGCATATTCCCGCGTGCATCGGACACACTCTTCCAAATGGCGGCTCAGCGCATGCATCTCCGCGCCGCTCACTTGTCCATCCAGATACGGCGAAAACAATTCCTTAAAGTCGCCGCATTTCATGATGTCACCTCAGCCTCTCTACTACCGCGCGACCTGGTGGAGACCCTGTCTCGCGCGACTCCTTCTTCGGCCGGAGCCAACAATCCCATTTCCGCTCCGACTTCGCGAACATATCCCGCCAATATTTTCCGCAACGCCTGCCGTCCCCGCGTGATCCGCGACTTCACCGTCCCCAGCGAAATCTGCAAGACCTCGGCAATCTCTTCGTAGGACATCTCTTCCAGATCGCGCAGGATCAACGCCGTCTGAAACGGCTCCGGCACCTGATGCAATGCCTTCTCCACCGCCGTATGCACCTCGGCGTGCGCGAAGCTGTCGAACGGCGACTCGCCCGGATCGACCAGCCGATCTCCCAGGCAATATTCATTGCCATCTGCTTCCACAGGTTCGATCGTGGTCTCCTGCGCCTTGTGCCGGAACCACCATCGCCGCCGGTTGGCCGCCTCATGCAGGGCGATCCGATAGATCCAGGTCTTCAGGCTCGACTCGCCGTGAAAGTGTTTCATTCCACGGAAGACCTTCAGAAAAACTTCCTGGGTGGTATCGGCCGCATCGGACGGGTCGTTCACGATGCGATATACCAGACTGTAGATCGGTTGATGAAATTGTCCGATCAGCCAGACGTAAGCCTGCTCCGAGCCCGCCTTCAATTCAGCAATGACGGCGGACTCGTGGGTACGGGCTCCGATGGCGCTCGCGAGATCGCTCAAGGTCGTAGCTCCCGCCATATCGTTCTCCTGGCGTTCCCCAATTATAGGATTACCGCAGCCCATCGGCAGGAATTCTTCGTCACCTCCGAATCCCCACCCTGGTTACTTAGACCCCGGTGGCAGTGGCGAAGTTCCAAGGTAGATAAGCCGTGTGTTTTCAGTGAAATGTAGCTCTGACCTAAGAATATAGCGCCGCCGCCCCGGCGGCAGTCCGGCGGGCGCCCCGCCCAACGCGTCCAAGGTCAGATGAAACGTAGACAGGTTCAGGGAAAGCTGGCAAGGTGCCGGCGCTACCGTCGGGACTTAGCCAAATGCCAAATGCCAAAGGCCAAATGCCAACTGCCAACTGCCAACTGCTATTTCGGTGCACTAGCTGGAGGGGGAGTTGTCGTTGTCGTAGCCGCCGGCTTCGCAGGAGCCTTCTTCTTCACCGGCTTCTTCGGAGGCTCCGTATCGTCCACAATAATCTTTTTCGGAGCCGGCGACGGCGTCGCTGCCGCTTGCGCCGCTTTGACTTGATCGTGCAGTCGCTTCAGTTCACTTTCCTTGGCGGTCGCCAGACTCTGCATCCGCTCTCCCAACGCCCGCCGCGCACTTTGCAGAGAACTCAAATCATTGTTGAGGTTCTGGTACTCATCTTTCGTTCCCCGGTCCCCCGCTCTTTCCACGATCTGGCCCAGGATGTCATAGAGGGCGTCCAGATTGCGATAGAGCTTAAAGCTCGCGGCGAGATCCTCCGGTGCATTGCTCAGCGCGCTGACCATCTCCGGCAGCGCCGATTGCAGGTTGCGCCGCACAGATTCAATCGTGCCCTGAGTTTCGCCTTTGAAGCTTGCATCCCCCTTCCATTTTTCTACGCGCGTTTTCCCCAGATCGTCGTCGATGCTCTGCGCCGTCTGCCGCACTTGCGCGAGGATGCCGTTCACTTCGCTAGCCGACGCATAGGCCACCGGCGCAGGATCGACCGGCGAACGTTCGACCGCCGCATGTTCGTTGGCGGTCGCCTGCGCACTCGCCGCCGTGGCCGCCAGCACCACCAACGCACAAGCCATCCACGGGCGAAAAAGTTTTCCAGATACAAGCATGGGGCTCCAATCCTTCATTATTTAGACGCCCATCATCCTAGATGAGTTTGACTCCTCGCGAAAGGTGGGCGAGAATTGAAGGTGTCAGTCCCCCGGGTGTTCCGGCAGTGGGCCTGTGGCGCAGCTGGGAGCGCGCTTCCATGGCATGGAAGAGGTCGTCGGTTCGATCCCGACCAGGTCCACCAATTCTCCCTACAACGTAAGCGGGGCGAGTGCTCACAGCCATGGCGTTGGTGTCATGAGTTGTGCCACGACTCACCGTTCCACTGCCTACGGCGAGCTGCGCGAGACTAAGTCAAGGCGCGCGGGAACGCGAACTGGGGTGCGACCTTCCAGAACGACGGATCGCGTCGCACTTCCCTAAAACCAGACTCTCTCCAGTTGGACGGTGGGTTTGTCCGATTCCTTGGGCTTCCCCCTGTCTGACGTGCGATGAAGTTGAAGCACAGTACCGCTACTGCGCCAGTCAGGCACCCTGTAGCTGCATAGCAAACCACACCAAATAACATGAACAGTGCGCCTGAGATAAAGTGCTCAGGTCGTTGGATGTTGAAATTGATGTTCAGATATGTCAAAGGAGGAGCAACCAGACCGAGGGGAATCCGAAGGTAATCCGCGCCGGACAGCAGCATGGAAATGGCGATGAAGGGACTGAACGCGGCGTAAAAGATCGCGAACACTCGTGCCACCGGCCTAACTCTTACGAGATGTGATTAGCATCGGATTGCCCTCGGCGGCATTGTACCGCGCCGGGCCTGCGCCGAGATCATCACGTCACAACTGTTGTAAACAGGCGTGGCTGTTGAAAAACTCCATTTTTGTCACAACAGTCAAAATTTGGGGGATAGAAAATGCCTAGGAAAGCCGAGAAAGTCGTTTGTAAGCCATCCTAGCGCAAAGTTTTTTCGACCATTTTCCTGTGAATGAGTTTTTCAACCGCCACAGGCGATTACACTCATCATCCCGAAAGACCGATACGGGCGGAGTCAATGAGTGGAAAGCGATTTATCGACAGTCGACGGAGAGAATCTAAGACCGTTGTCTTTGACGGTGGAGCCAGGTCCACACCACGATTACAGCGGAAAGGGCCACGACGAGTTCCGCCCAAAGGAACGACATATAGTCGCCAAAGACACCCACCGAAGGAATGTCAGGCTGGATACTGCGAAGTGCCGGCAGGCCAAAGATAAGCGACACCGCCAGCGAAAGAGGCACAAGGTCCAATGGGCGATCGACACGGGTGGCTTGCAAGGTCATCACGAAGACGCTCCCCGCAAGCACAATCATCATCGCCATCACAATGACCGACAGCGCTAGCACGGTGTCTGAACGCGACACGTCCAACTGTATCCCGGTAGCTTCTTGTCCAGCCTTCTTTGTGATATTCCCGGCAAACTTGACGCCCTTCAGGGAGGCCGAAAGATTGACAACAATAGGTACTGGTTGAGAACGTTCTCGCACAGCCGAACCGACTGCCAACTCTCCCGCAGCCCGCGCCGGCGAGTGCTTTTCCCGCTTGACCCCGGTCCTTGGACTTGGCGCTGGCTCTTCAGCCCGGCCCGGCGTCGTCAACAACATCCAAAGGGTGGGGTGATAGCGATCGAAGGGATAGTCGTTGCGGTTCCCCTCCAGCGCAAACTCTACTTCAATCGGGCTGATACGCCTTGCTCGGGGAAAGTTAATCTCCTGCGTGCCTCTCGCGCGGTTGATCAGTAACTTCAAGTCGACAACCGGAGTGACCTCGTCTTTCGCATACTTGCCAGCCGGCTGGAAGTCGAGGCGGGCGGTCATCTCTCCAGTGTTGGGATCTACACTTACGATCCGCATCAAAACCAGTACATAGTCTTGGGTGCGAGCTTCTTCCTGGATCTGAAGAGAGCGCTTGGACTCTTCTACCCGCCGGCTTTGGAGAACGAGAAAGTAGAAAGCGAGAAGGGCGACGATGCCCAGCGTCCTCAAGATGGTGGCTCGTTGCCGCATGAAGAACAAACTCCTCGAAGCGTCGGTCGGAAGTGTCTAGTTGAGAACCACCGGGGAATGCGCGCTACTAGGAAAAGTCCTAGCGAGTGGTAAAGCAGCAACACGATAACTGTTGTAAACAGGCGTGGCTGTTGAAAAAGGGGCGCGTGAGTTAGAACTTCCCCTTCCGAGTACCGCCGGGCAGGGGAGTTTTCTCACCAGGGCCTTAGGACTAAGTGGTCACGGCGAGCGGTGGTCTTGGCACTTGGCTGAGGAAGCGGACCAGTCGCTTGATATTCTGCGCAGCCGCTGCCAGGAAGAACTGCTCACGAACAAACTTCATCCGGCGTAAGCGCAGGCGACGGAGTCCGATCTGATTCTTGAGTTCCGCGAACAAGGCTTCCACCTTCTTTCTTTCCCGCTGTGCGTTCGCGAACTCTGGCGTTTTGGCCAACTCGCGAGCGCGTTGCCGGGCAGGCTCATCCATGTGGATAGCAAGATACCGGAATGCTCCACTGGTGCATTGCGCTTTTTGCGGGCACGCACCACAACGTTTGCGGGTTCCGATATAAGCCAAGGTGCGGTTGCGAGTATTCCGGCCACCGTAGT
>JAYTFO010000422.1:0-3353 GCA_043734305.1 Acidobacteriota bacterium
CTGGTTCGTCATGAGCATTTGCTCTCCACCTATCGCGCCTTCTTCTACATCGCCTGCTTCTGGATTACTCTCAGGCATTGTTTATGAAACACGCTCTAGGCACTGTTCTAAGATTGGAGCCGTCAACGTTATATAGGTTGGTCATCACGCAATAATACCGCTTTTACGTAGAGGGCCTTTTGTTGTCGACGGGACCAAACGCTGGGTGCCCATGAGCCGAAGGATTTTTCGCCGGACCGCGATAAGTACCGGGAACATGTTCCAACTTGCCGGCATTGCCGCGGCATGCCTTGCCCTCGCTGCCGCGCGATCTGCCCAGTCAAAGCCTGTCGCCGTCGCGGCCATGCTCTCCGCCTGGGTTCTGCTCTACTTCTTCTGTCACGGTATTGCACACTGGCTCGTCGGACGGCTCGTCGGTATTCGCTTCGCCTTCTACACCGTTGGCGGAACCGGCAACCCGGAAGGCTATCCCGCCGGCATGAGATGGGTGTTCGAGCATTTGCCGTTCTTTGGCGTGCAGACCGAGAAGGCCTCGATGCAGTCCGCCAGCCCAATGGCCAAAGCGATCATGTGGTCGGCGGGCGTTACGTCATCCGCCATTGTTCCAACCTCGGGCGCGTTCTGTGCTTGGCGTAGCGGTGTTCCCGGGAGCAAGCCGTTTCTGATCTTCGCGGTGATCTGGGCGATGGGAGCGGTGTCCAGCAACTGGAGAAGCCGCACCGGAGACTACTCCAAGGCGCGACGGGCGTTGGGCCGGCAATGAGGCAGTTTAGTCATGAAGGTGCCATTCCGTATCGAAAATGTCACATTGACAACAAAATGACATGGTTATATAATTATGTCATTAAATGGAGGTGTGACAGTGGAAGCCGAAACTAGGATGCGGGTTAATGAGAATGGTCGCCTTGTGATCCCCGCTTCGTTCCGCAAAGCCCTCGGTATCAACGTGGGAGACGAAGTTGTGGTGCGGATCGAAGACGACGAATTGCGGATCATGACATTGAAACGGCGGATCGAGCGCGCCCAGGCGAGTGTGCGGACATATGTGAAACCTGGTCGCTCGTTGGTTGACGAACTCATTGCAGAGCGCCGCCAGGCCGCTAAACGTGAGTAGGATTGTCGTGGATGCTTCCGTTCTCATGGCATTGATTAACCAAGAGCAGGGTGCGGAACATCTCACACTCGAATTGATGAGCGACGCAGCGATCAGCACCGTAAACCTGGCCGAAGTTCAGACCAAACTTGTAAGCGAGGGTGGCGATCCCGATGTTGCATGGGCAGACGCGCTCGGTCCCATTCGGGAGGCAATCCCCTTTACCGCGGAACAGGCCAAAACTGCCGGCAGTCTGGTTTCAAAGACCCGACAATGCGGCCTGTCGCTGGGAGACCGAGCCTGTTTGGCTCTCGGGCTCGCACTGAACGCACCCGTGTATACCGCCGACAAATGCTGGGAGAACTTGAATATTGGTGTTCGCATCCATGTCATTCGTTGACACCGGAGACTTGGTCGATGTTGTTAGCAGCTGCGCCGGAAGGTAGACGATGAAATCCGCGCTTGTAGAGCTCATGACTGGTCTCGATGAGGTCGAGGCTTTTCTTGCTGGAGAGCGGAAGAGTTTCAAGGTGTATGTGACGGACGTCGTAGGGGTGAAAGCATCCGCATCTCACTCAGTGACCAACCTATCTTCAAACGTCGCAGAGGCTCCACGCGTGAGTAAGGCGGCAACTGTATCCTCTCGCCTTGCGCCAGCACACCGCCATAGAAGCGAGTAACCTAGACTCTAATGTCCTTTCACTCCGGATTTGCCTGTATCCTTGGACGCCCCAATGCGGGGAAGAGCACGTTGCTCAACGCGCTGGTGGGGGAAAAGATCGCCATCATTTCGCCGAAGCCGCAGACGACGCGCAACCGCATTCTTGGGATCATCAATGTTCCGGAGAAAAAGGGGCGCGATGCTGGACAGATTGTGCTGGTCGATACTCCGGGCGTGCATCGTCCCGACTCTTCGCTCGGGCGCAAAATGATGTCTGATGTTCAAGAAGCTTTGCATGGATGTCAGCTGATCCTGCTCATTGTCGACGCCAAGCGTAAATGGGCGGAAGAAGACGTTGTCGTGCTCGATCTTGTGAAACGATCGGGGACGCCGGTTTTTCTCTTGTTGAACAAGATTGATTTGCTCGCCGACAAGCGCGACCTGTTGCCGCTGATTACCAAATTCCAGCCGCTGCACGACTTCAAGGAGATCATCCCTATCTCCGCGCTCAAGAAGAAGGGCCTCGACGAATTGCTGCAATACGTACTGAAAGCGATGCCGACAGGGCCGCGTTATTTTCCCGAGGATCAGATTACGGACCAGCCGCTGCGTTTCATGGTGGCGGAAACGATCCGCGAACATGTTTTGTTCCAGACGCGGGAAGAAGTGCCGCATGCGGTTTCGGTGATGGTGGATCAGTATGAAGAGGGCGCGAGGCTGACGCGAATCGCGGCGACCATTTATTGCGACCGGCCCAGCCAGAAGGGAATTCTGGTCGGCAAGGGCGGTCAGATGCTGAAGAAGATTGGGACCAACGCCCGAATGGGAATCGAAAGAATGGTCGGCACCAAGGTCTTTCTGGAGCTGTTTGTGAAGGTGCAGCCGGGCTGGCGGGAGTCTCCGCAATTTGTGGAAGAACTGGACTGGCGGCGGCAACTGGAGCGGATTGCGGGGCCGGTTCGTCCGGAGAGCGAGGACGCGCCGTCGCACGGTTCGCCGCGCACCAAAGCTAAAGCCTAGACCCTAAAGGACGAAACAGGGTCCACAAGAACAGTTGCATCGCGGCCCCGGAATCCCTAGAATCGCAGAGCGGCCTTGTGCATCTTACTTAAATAGTAAGTCGTAAAAGAGGCCCGAGAAGAGAACGCCCAAGCCGCCTATGTCCGATTCTTCCTCACCTACCGATGCGCAGCACCCGGCCTGCAACTTCGATTCACAGAAGTTGATTCTCAAACTCAGCGTCACCCTCAGCGCCGACCGCAAAGCGGTTGATCCCGTGGTGCAGAGCGTGATGAACATTGTTCGAGACATGAAGTGTGCCGAAGGGCGGGAAGACAGTATTGAGCTGGCCTTAACGGAAGCTCTGGCGAATGCAGTCGTGCATGGGGCGAGTTCGGATGCGACCAAGATTATCGAATGCGATGTGGCCTGCGACGAAAGTCACGGCGTGTTGATTGTAGTGCGCGATCCCGGCCCCGGGTTCGATGTCAACAAGATTCCCGATCCCTGCGAAGGCGAAAATATTTTTTCCAGCCACGGCCGCGGCATCTACCTGATCAATCAATTGATGGATGAAGTCCGGTTCCATAAGAATGGGAC
>JAYTFO010000423.1:0-6328 GCA_043734305.1 Acidobacteriota bacterium
CCACGCCCTTCAGCCCGTCCGAAACCTCGTCCACGGATGGAACGCTGGAATCGCTTGGCGGAATATCGAAATTCAGTTACTTGTTCAGAGTTTCCTTAAGGCTTGGCGGGCGCTTTGAGGCGGTCCGCAACGGCCATCTCCCGACGAGCGCTATCTTCCTGTCCCAACTCGATATAAACGTTGGCAAGGAATTTGTGTGCATCCGGTGAGTGCGGCTGAAGCTTCACGGCTTTTTGCAGATACGGTAGAGCTGCCGTGGGGTTGTTCTGCATGCCAAGGAGACGTCCGAGCAGCAGATTCGCCCTGAAATGCTTGGGATTGATCTGAAGAGCGACCTGGAAATTCTTGGTCGCATCCGATGCCCGGCCGATCTCGTCATACGCCATACCCAGGTAGAAGTGCATCTCGTCAGAACCCGGGGCGCGAGCCACAGCGGCTTCCAATTGGCCCGCCGATCCAGCCCAATCGCCGGTCTCCCCCAGCGCTATTCCGAGTTCAAAATGTGCCCTGCCGGATTCCGGCATCAGCACGACTGCCTTCTGCAACCAAGGCAATGCGTTGGCGTAGTTCTCCACATTGTTCCAGGCTCGGCCTAATTCCAGATTCGCCAGCGCGAGGCTGGGCTCCTGCCTGAGCACTTGCTGCAGTTGCGGAATGGCATCCTGATTCCTTCCCTCGTCCATCGCGAGCAGGGCATGGTGCAGCAGGTTTGCCACCTCGACTCTTTCTTTGGGATCGGGTCCCCTTTGCATATCCCCGGCAGCGGACTTGTTGATGCCAGAGGTGGCATAGCCCAGCGCCTGAAGTTGTTCCGCATGCTCAGTACTTACGTTCGTCAGTCCCGTGGCGGCACTCTTCGTTTTGAGGCGAAATTCGTCGAGTTGAGCCGCCATCGTGTCGGCCAGGGCCGTCATGCTGGATGCGAGATTATGTAATGCTCCTGAGTCCACAGACAAGTCGTAGAGTTCCGGCTCGGGTGCCTCGATATACAGATACTTTCCCGCTCGCAAAGCGCGCAAGGAACTCCAACCAAAAGCGCGATGAGGGTAGTCGGTTTCAGCGTACACTGCACGATCCGGTACGGTTTCTCCAGCAGAGCCTCCGCCCGCACACGCACCGTTAGCCTTCGGATTTAGCAACTTCACGAGCGATTCACCCTGCATTGCGGGATCTGTCTCAATTCCCAACTCCTGCAGGAGGGTCGGCGCAAGGTCCACCAATCCGACGCGGTTCTCGACCCGCCGCGCCCGCGATTCATGACCCGCCATCTTAAGGACGAGCGGTACATGAACGGTTTCGTCATAGAGGAAAAGACCGTGGCTTTGCTCACCGTGCTCTCCGAAGGCCTCGCCATGATCCGCCGCTACCGCAATGAGGCTGCTTTGGTAGAGCGCACGCGAACGTAACGCTGCCAGCAGCTTTCCGACTGCAAAATCGACATAAGCAATCTCGCCGTCATACGGCGAGGCGGCGTACCGGGCTTTAAAGGGCTGCGGCGGGTCATAGGGATCATGGGCGTCGTAAAGATGCACCCAGAGAAAAAAAGGAGCGCGTGGGCGTTTGTCGAGCCAGGCGATGGCGTGGTTCACCACTACCATGGCCCGGCGTTCCTCACTTCGATAGCGGTCTTCGCCGGCTTGGCGATTATGAAATCCTGCATCGAAAGTGTCAAAGCTCCGATCAAAACCAGGTGCCGCCACGCTCTTGGGATCGAGAACCTGCGATCCGACAAAAGCTGCCGTGCGAAAACCGTGATTGTGCAAGATATCCGGAAGATAGGGTATGTGGTCAGGCAGAGGAGATCCCAAATCACTCACGAGATTGAATTGCGGATAGGTTCCAGTAAGAATGGTGGCATGCGACGGCGTGGTCAGCGGGACATGAGCATACGCCTGGGAAAACACCACTCCCTGGCGAGCCAGGGCATCCAGATTCGGCGTGAGCCCACGCTTTGACCCGAGGAACCCCATGCGATCGGCGCGGGTGGTGTCGATCGTAATCAGAATGACGTTCGGGGATGCCGCAAAGCTGGCCAATGAACCGCAAACCAACATCAGGATTTCAAGCAAAAACTTACGCTGGGACATAAGACAGAGCGTAGTCTAGCATCCAGCAACCAGCGGTCCCCCCTTACAGAGTGCGAACAAATAAGCGGGATCGAAGAACTCGCGTGGAAGTCGCGCCCCGAAAGATGAAAAGAGCCACTGACCCGAGGGCCAGTGGCTTGTCCCATCCCTAGCTGCAAGCCTAAAAGTTCAGCCTCAGCCCAAATTCCACCTGCCGTGGAGCGCCGGAAGAAAACACGCCTGAGCCTGTACCGGTGCGCAGCGACTCGCGGTTGATGCCCTTCGTGGTCCCGCCGACGTTGCCGCCAGTGTCACCCAAGTGTCCGTCCTGGCGGCCGAAGTTGGCCATGTTGAACACGTTGTACGCAGCGAATGAGGGTTCGAGGCTAAATCGCTCCTTCAGCTTGATTGGCCATGCCAGCACCATGCTGACCTGGCGGAAAATGCCATTGCCTACGATCCCCGGCAAAGGCGGGTCAAGAGACGGTTTCACCCCGCCGAGGCTTTGCAACTGGGGTGTGGTGAACAGGCCCGCTCCGACCAGAGCCTGCCCTGCCGGCGTTAGGGTGCCGGCCTGCGTGTTGTTCCAGGTCGCGATCACTTTGCTCAGTGAACCTGGAGAAACCGAGCGCATGAACTGGCCCGGCTTGCCAGCCGCCTGCCCCGGTGACGTAGGGAGGAGGTCGCTCACCGTGCCATCTCCTGTGAGGTCGGTGCGGAAAATCTCGCCCGTACTGGTTTCGGGGGGGCTCCCGCCCGCCGTTAGTTGCATCGTGGACGGCGCGGCGCTCGCGAAGGCGCTGATCACACTAAACCGCGGGCCATGGTGCGCGATCTCAACCGTTAGACCGAACTTGAACTGGTGAGTCCGGTCCTGCGCAGTCGGACCGGTGAAAAATCCGGGGTTATTGTTATCAAACGAGATGGCGCTAAAGTTCTGGTCATTGCCGCCATTGCCAGCGAAGCGGGACAGGGTGTAGGCAACCGTGAGGTCCATGGAGGTGAGGCCTCGCATCGGATTGTCGACGCGTTGTCTGTATGACATCTGCAACGCGTTATAGACAGAACGGCCTTCTGGGAATTCGAAGTCGCCTTGTCCTACATTGCGGTTGACGCCACCGAAAGCTGCACCGGTAAGGTTAGCCGGACCACCTCCGAAAACATTACCCGAATCCAGTCCATTGCCAGCAAAGTCATTGATGCTGGCGTTGGGAGTGGCCGCGATGTAGCAGTCCACTGCCGCAATAGCGCTCGGGCCATCGTTCGCCGGAGCACAACCGGCACCCCCGGCCGTCAGGTTAATGGCAGCCAACGCAGCCGCCGTATCCAGGTACCGCGCATCCCCCACACGATTTGCATCGATGGTGAGCATGAATCGAGTACTCACGTTGCGGATGTAATCTGCGGTTAGCACGCCCCCTCGCCACAATTCACGCTGCGTTCCAATATTGAACTGGTAGGACCGTGCATTGCGGAAGTTGGGAGCAAATGCAGCCAGGCCTTGAATCGGCGTACTGATCTCCAGTGTGTTACCGACAAAACTCGGATTGGCTGTCGGTCCCTGTGCTGCGACGCCCGCCTGATACTCTTTTTGCAAATCGGCGACCAACGGAGCCGCGACGGAGAGTGCCTGGCCGCAAACTTCGGTATCCAGATCTTTACCGTCTACCGAACTAACGTCTCCGGTGCCGGGAATGTTAAACGTCGTGCTCCCCGGCCCACCGCCAACGCATCCCAGGCTTTGGCTTTGGAAGAACAAGCCCTTGGCAAGCTTAGCCGGGCGGTCAAATAATGTGTTATTGAAGACGGAGTTTTCGTAGTAGATACCGGCGCCTGCCCGGATCACCATCTTGCCCTTCTTCGTGGGATCCCATGCAAACCCGACTTGGGGCCCGAACTGTTTATTGGGCTGCCGGATGCGGCCCCCCAACCCCGTTCCCCACTGATCGAGGAGCGGAGTGCTGCCAGAACAAGGCGCGGGAATGCCCGAGACAGCCGAGCACGGAATGGAAGCCATGTCGCTATCCGAGCGCCCCGTGTCGCGGTTGTAGCGCAAGCCGTAGGTCAGGGTGAAATTCGGTTTAACCTTCCACGAATCACCCACATACCATTGGAAACGAGTGTCAGCTTGTCCGCCGCTCGGGAAGCCAAACTGCGGAATCTCGGTGAAAAACCCCTGTCCATTGCCCAAAACTGCCGCGAGCAGAGGATAGTTTGTGGGGTCATTGGCACTTCCGGAGACTGGTCCCGTAAATGTAGCCGCGATATCCAGGGGTGCAAGTCCAATGAAGGACGCGAATCCACCGCCGAGGATGCGATTGACGCCGGCTCCGAAACGAAACACATGCGAGCCAAGCACTTTGCTTGCGTCATATTTGAATTGTTTGTTGGTTTGAAAGGTCTGCTGCGGCGCCAACAGATTAGGGCCGGACAATTGTAGTGTTTTGTCAAAAAAATAAAGCTCGCCGGTGGGGATAGGGTTATAGAAACTGGCACCTTGCGTGGCATCGCTGATCAGGTTGTGAAACTTCAGATACCCGAATCGGAAGCTGTGCGACCAGGACCCGGAATTCCAGTCGAGACCCGCGGCGTGAGACGGAGTGTTATCCCGGTTGGAGAACACCTGGAAATCGTACCCAAAGTTGGCCGCCGACGTGTTCCAGTTGTAAGTGAAGCGATAGAAGGCGTGGATGTTCTTGCTCACCTGCCAGTCCAGTTTGCCGGTGGTCGCGGTATCGCGGAAAGGCGAGAGGAAACCTCCGGTAAGCTGGCTGAAGGGTTCTGGAACGCTCACGGCCAGGAATCCATCTTGCTTATTTCGCTCGGCGTCAATGAAGAAAAACAGCTTGTCCCTGATAATTGGACCGCCCACACGGCCGCCAAAATTGTTCCTTTGGTAGTAGCCGGTTTGGCCCCCAGGAAAGGCAGCGGTACCGGAGTCCCGGCCACGGAAATTGTAGAAGGCTTGGCCGTGGAGCGCGTTGGTGCCGGACCGCGTGGTCACGTTAACGGCGCCCGACGAGGTAAGCTCAGTCGAGAGGTCAAGACCTGAGCGGCTGATGTTGAATTCCTGAATGGAACCCAGAGCAACATTCTGGGTGGTAGTACCAACGGTCTCGTCGCTGATATCAATACCATCCAACTCGATGCGCGGGTTCCTTCCATTGACACCGTTGATGGAAATGGAAGAATAGCCGGCCTTTGTCGGATCAAAGGTCGCGCCGTCCTGTATCTGAACGCCAGGCTCCAAGGCGGCCAAATCGAGGAAGTTGCGCCCATCAACCGGAAGCTTGTCAATCTGGTCGCCCGACAGCACGCCTTGCACGGTGGCCTGCTCGGTATTGACCTGAATCGAGGAAGCTTGTACTTCGACGACCTGGCTTTCTTGCCCGAGTTCCAGCTTGATATTCCCGGCGGACGTGACTGCCACCTGCACCAGAACCGGCATCTCCGTGGTCTTGAAACCTTTCGCCTCCACCCGAAGCGTGTAGTTGCCTGGAAGCAATGCACCCGAGCTGTAGGTACCGGAACTATTGGCCGTCGTCGTGACGACCTGGCCGGTGGCCTTGTTGGTAATCGTGATCTTGGCACCCCTCAAAACGGCGCCGGACGGATCGGTTATGGTTCCTTGAATACTCCCTTGAGAGACGGTGGTCTGGGAGAACATTGGTACTTCGACTCCCAATACCAAAAAAGTAACCAAGGTTAAGAAACCGACGGTGCTTGCAAATCGAACGTTTTGCGACATCGCCGCCCCCTTTGAGAATTGACTGTTAACCAAGTCGATGCGCATGGTGTTCACCGCCTTTAAGTGTTAGTCGCTGACTAAAAGTGAGTCCTGAAACACAGAGGAATATGAAGAACAATCAAGACGAATCAAATCCAGTATGAAAGCGCGACGACACATCCCGCCGCAGAATTGCGTGTTCACTACACCCGGGACGTTGGCGGGCAATCGCTCAGTATATTAGCAATTATTTGTCCATCAAAACACTTATTTTTGTCTGTGAGCTAACGTTTTGTATGGAACTCATAGCGGGCTACTTGGTTCTGTACCTAATTGCCTACAAGCAAGGATCCGTTCGGGCTGCAAATTACCTCGCTCTGATGTTCAAAAAGGGACTTGGAGTAGAACAAGATAATTCCCTGGCGTTCCGGCTGTAGAGGATGCCCGTTAGTTCGTAGAAAGAAGCGACTCTCAACCCCGGTCATAATGACCGAGGGTAGTTTTTCTGCCAAGAAAAAAGGAGAGAGTCGCTATG